>JAFGOU010000567.1 GCA_016926315.1 Chitinispirillaceae bacterium | reverse complement strand
GGCGCTCCAGCGCGGCGCCGGGACCACCGCGGAAAGAAGTTTCTTGATTTCTGCGACGGAAAGCTCCCGTTGCATGCTGGTGAAAAGGCGGCAAAGCAGTTCGCCGCTGTCCGTCGCGGCAAGGGACCTGATCTCTTCGGCACGGTCTGGAATGTCAAGAAGAAGGTGCCCGGGACCGAGCGGTTCCAGAAGGCGCATCGCTTCATCGGGTTTAAAAGACACGAGCGAAGGAGCGCCCATGAACGCCACCCGTATCGCGTTGAATGACGGGTTGATCTCGGCGACGCGTCCCACGCCGTGCGCCGCCATAAACACTCCCTGTCCGACATCGAAGCGCAGCCATGATTCAAGCCGCTTATAGGAACCGACCGGGTCGGAAGATTCCCGCACGCCGAACTGCTCCATGAGTGTCCGGAGGTTCGGGCATCGTCCGTAGGCCGTTTCCACCATGCCGATGGCGAACTCCCGGGCCTGCCGTGATTCCGGCCAGATCGACAGGACCGCGCGAATCAGTGACCGTGCGGATTCCGCGAAACCCTTGTTCCCGACGGAATCGAGCAAAAACGCCAACAGTGTTTCCGCGATGTCAGCATGTCTGTTCCTGACGAAATGGCGGATGATCGGAACGAAAAACAAGAGATCGCCGGGTGACGTTTCAAGCCGGGCGAGGAAGAGATCCTCAACGCCGGTAAGGTTGCCGGAATCGAGAAGCGCCCGGACCGAAGAATCGAGTCTGGCACCTGCCGCCGCATCGGCCGCCGGGTCGTTCGTTATGAAAATCCCTGACGAGGGGAAATCTGCCATCATGGTTCCTGACGATTCTTGCTAAAAAAGCAGGCTGACCGACAGGTCGCCGTTATAGGTTAAAATACCCGGCGCCCAGGTCAGGGCATGATTGGTCTCAAACGAGACGTTGGGTTTGACGATAAGCTCGGTAAAGGTGCTGTAGGAAAACGACGACCCCTTTTTCATCCTCCCGTTTTCCTGCGTCCAGGTGACCTTGCCCGAGTGCCCGTTGACAAGCAGTTTTATCGGACCGGCCTGCTGGACGTTGAAGGAAACCATGAGTTCAGGGCCGAAGGTGAACCGCTCCATGCGCGTTGTCTGCCACCGGTAAACATTTGCCCCCCCGCTTGAATCAAGGACGACGAACGAGGAATCGAACCGGGTGAAGTCCGCGGCGAGCTTTTCATTCGTGTGCAGCCATGAGGACCAGTTGGCGTCGAAAAAGGTGAACATTTTATAGACGTTTTTTCTGTTGAGCGCCAGGGTATCCCCCGGCGTGACGGTCACCGGCACGATCAGGGAGTCGGTAAAAAGGGTGTCGGTGGTGATATCGTTATATTCGAGCCGCGTCTGCCAGAGCCGGTTGGCGCCGAACCACCATTTGAGATCGTTAAACGAGTAGAAATTGCTGACCGGGTTGCCGATGCGCGACGCGCTCGTGCTGTACGCGTTTTCCTGCCTGAAAAGAATGTCGTTCGTCGGGTGGAAGTGGGCGCCGAAACGTTTTGTCAGGTTGAACTCCTGCCTGCCCCGGGTGCCGAAAAAGACGCTTGCGGCAGTGGCGCGCGCAAGGGTGTCAAACCGGCACGCAAGGTCGGCCGACAGGCCGAACCGGGGGGAGATCCAGTACAGATACTTTGTCCAGGTGCTTGGTTTGACAATGACCAGGAACTGCCGCTGGATCTTGACGCGGCCGCTGTCGTAATGGTGGACGGTATCGATATATGCCTGGGAGGCATAGTCGGCGGAGTAGATGCCGTTGATGTCGAAACCCGGGATCGCGTCGATCGCCTGCAGCATCAGATACGGGATATTTTCCACGCGCTGAAGCTGTAGGGTGTTCGTGGAATCGATAAGACTGTCCTGCACGTTGGTTTTCGCCGTCAGGAGTCCCGAAAGCGTCAGCGATGCGATCGGGCTCAGGGAAACGCTGGCATAGGTGATGGCGCCGCCTCCCGGCTGCGGAGGATCCTTGTTGACAAGAGTGTCCCAGGGTTCGAGGTCCGATTCCTTCCTCGACGAGAACCGGGAGTAGGAGAGGTCGTAGCTCACCTTGTTGAAATGAAGGAACGACTGAACGGCCGGCGATGACGGTTCGTACAATCGAAGTTTTATTTTTGATTTGTTGCGTTCCATCACCAGGGTATCCGCCGTCGAATCGCTCCGGAACGCAGGGGTGTTATCCGCGTCTATCGTGTTGTTCGATACGACCAGGTCGATTTTCGGCAGACCCTGGAAATGCATGCCGGCTGCGGCCTCGGTGTAGTTTTCGGTCCCGTACTCCGAGACCCGGTCGGATCGTGTAAAGGAAAGCGGCAGTTCGGTGAGAATATCGTGAGTGACCTTCAGGCTGGTCCCGCCTTTTGTTTTACCGTAGCCGCGCGAAAGAACGTCGGTGCTGGTGAACGCGGTATCGATGAAATTCGCGTCGAAAAAGAGGCTGGTTGACTTGCCGAGAAGCCAGTCGCCGAGCCGCGACTGGAGCGCGAACGCCCCGGCGGCCGCCCCGGCGGCGGTCTCGTAGGAAAGTTCCGGGGTCATCTTCAGGAGCAGGCGCTGTCGGTCTCGCCGGAACTCCATGGGGACCAGGACATTGGCAATATGGCGCCGTGGCCCTTCATGGGAGCTTTCCTCCATGGCCGAATCCAGGGTGTCGACCATGGGCCGCACGCTGGCATAGTTCGTCTGGACCGAGAGCCATTCCGTGGGCGAAAGCGTTGCCGAAGCATGCTGCATCTGACCGAAATGGTTTTTGGGAATGAGCTCCACCACGCCCAGTCCGCTGTCGGGAGTGGTCTGGACTTTATAGGTCGCAAGGATCACCGAGGAGGGATCGAGAAGGTCCCTGCGGTTGAAGATAAGTTCGCCGGTGGAAGGCACGATTGAATACTGCATGGTATCGATCTCCTCGCCGTCGACATTGATCCGCAGCGAACCGGGCAGGATCATCAGCGGTTTCGTGGAATCGATTCCGGCAATCGAATAGCGTCCCTCTTTGTTGTAGATCAGGACCGAATGTACGGTTCTGGAGGTGCGCAGACCTGTCCCGGCCTGAGCGCGAACGATTTTTCGATCGCGCGTCGCCAGCTCGTTTTTTGAGTGCACGATTGCGTTCGCGCCTTCATACTGCACTGACGGCAGGGTCTGCGACTGCGGAAGGGTGAGGGTTGATGCGCCCAGACGGGCCGATTCAAGATAGTCGTCCCTTTCACCGCGGTAGAAAAGGCTTTTTTCCGGCAGCCTGCCGGTCTCTTTTTTAAAAACCCCATCGATGTACCGGTCACCGGCAAGCGCGGTGTGGCTGTTAAGGTTCGCGTACAGATCGTCACCCAATTTGGCGGGAGAGTAAAAAAAGACCCGGTCGAGTATGCCGTTTGAGTCCAGCAATTTGCCGCCGTCGATCAGTTTCAGCCGCTGGGTGATATGGCCGTGCAACTGCTCCTCAACATGCTGACCGTACCGAAGGCGCAGCGAGCGGTCGTCCCAGGTCAGTGCGCCGGCATGCGCAAGGGCGCGGGGCACTTCGAACAGCTCCCAGGTTTTCGTCGATCTGTTATAAACGGTCAATTTGTCCTGATAGAGAAGAATATCCCCTTTGATTATTTTTTCAGGATAGCTTCCGGCGAGCCGGGGCGGGTAGGGGATATACTCAAAAGACCGGCTGGTGGTGATATACTGGGCGATCGATTTCTCACCCGCCAGGACGACGGTCGTATCGTTGAGCAGTGACAGGCAGCGGAAGGAGCGGGTATCGGCGATATCGAATTTTCGAAGCGCCGCCGTCGAGGCAGTATACTCGAACGCGCCGTTCCGGGTCAGGAAATGGATTAGTTCGTCGCTATACTGCAGGTCGATGACGGCCGACGGCGCGGTGACCACGTCCCATGAAAGTTTGGACATGATATACCGGTAGATCTTGTCCTGATCGACAAGAAGCAGGGTTTGTGCACCGGGATACAACCGCGCCGCGGGTGAAAGCGACACGGCATTCAGGGGGTATGCAGACCATTTTTCATCGGCTATGGAGAAAAGCAGCACGTTCGACCCGGTGATACAGTACACTTTTTCACCGCTGCTGTAAGCGCCGATGATCGCGCCGTCTTTCGACGCGTTCGGGCCAAGTCCGTATCCGAACCATTCGCGGCCCAGCTTGTCGAATTTCCACAAGGTATCGTTTTTCGCCACCCATGCATAATCGATGTCGGCCGCGACTTTGCCGCCCGCACCACCGGACGGCCCCCCGGGAATGGGCTCGATCGTTGACGTGTTCATGTCAATCTGGTACAGGCCGCTTCGCGCCAGGACCCATAGCACATCGCTGTTTTCGGCGATATCGAGCACGGAATCGTTTTCCGCAGACCTGCTGAGCGTCATGGTTTTAAGCGATTTGGTGTCATCGCGGTAGAGCATGATGTTGTGCGGCGACCAGATCCAGAGGAGCTTGCCGGACGGGTAATACCGGTGATCAAGAGGATCGCCGTTGCCCGGCGCCGCCGCTGCAGGGGATGCGGCTGAAACCAGCAGGAACAGAAAAAGCGCAAGGGACGCGGGTCGTTTGTGCATACGATGACGGTTTCTATTAAAGCGGTTTAACCGGGATGCAAATGATGCTGTAACTCCCCAGGTCATGACCGGTATAAAATCGTTATTATTCTATCCGCTTCGCAAGAGCGCCGTTTGATGCCGATCAGGCTATTGTTTCGGGGAGAGGCGGTAACAGACGGCGTTCGGTGCCCGGTCCGATAAAAACAGCTCCCATCGTTGTACCATCGTCGTCATGGCGCTGATCAATTCGCGAGTCGCCGGTAGCTCCCGGTCCAGGAACAGGAGCACTGCCGTATTGTTTTCCCTCATGAAGCCGGCGATCCGTTCGACGACTGCGGTGTCATTTTCAAATACGGGGTTGAAGGGGTGGAACCGGCCGCCCGGGAAATAATAATGAAAGGTGGGGATATAATCACGGCCGATAAAAACCGGTATCCGGTTTTCTGGAACAAGGTCATTCAGGAGGTCGAGCGTGGTAATCTGATGCGGCATGCGCTGCCATGATCGGGGGGCAAAGAAGGTAAAAAAGGAGCAGCAGTTCACCGCGACTGCGGCAGCGATAGCAAGGGAAAACGCGGTTTTTACGATTGCTGTTTTTCTATCGAGCAGGGCGAAAAGCCCGACCGCTGCAATCAGGTAAAAAGCCGGAAAAACCGATGCCAGATATTGAGGAAGGGGAGAGGTATTTCTGATGCCGGTAAAAAGAACGCAGGCGCCATACAGCGCAAGGGGGATCAGCCACCGGTTTTTTTTGATCATGATGACCGTCGCCGCAATGCCCGACAGCAGGGCGGCATATTCAAGCGGGGATTCCGCGAGCCTGATGGCCCAGATTTCAAAGACCGAAAAATGCCCGTAATATTCACCACGGATCAGCATGAAATAGGCGTAATACAGGTAGTTCTTGACAATGGTAAGTTTGAGGATGCCGCCCGGCCAGAGAATGATGACGGGAAGGACGAAACAGAGGAGGGAAAAAACCAGGAAGCGGCGCTTTTCTTTTCTGTTAAGCGGTGTGAGGTGGGTTTTCCTGAAATACCAGAGTGTTGCCGCAAGGGTCAGGATAAGGAACGCGGTGTATTCAAGGGTCAGAAAGGAAAACGACGCGGCCGCGAGCGAACCGTACCAGTATCGCCGGTCCGAGGTTTTCCCGTACAACGCCGCAGACCCCAGGCTGGTGCAGGAAAAGAGCAGGTAGAGGCCGTGGGGCGTGAGGTGGTTGAAGGTTAAAATGATTGACGGGCCAAACATGAACAGCGCGGCCAGCGAGAACGGCATGGTACGGGGTTGTCCCGGGAAAAAGGCGACCAGCAGAGCGCACAGGACCAGCGTACAGAAAAACAGCAGCAGCAGGGTGGCGTAGCGCATCTGCTTTTCCGTCGTCGCGCCGAGGTGTTTCATGGCTATCAGCCAGTAGAAGTAAAGCGGGCCGTGATAATGGCGATAGAAGGCGATTTCGCTGCTGGAACGGACGAATTGCGATAACCGTCCCCATTCCTCCTTGTTAAAACCGGCCTTGAATCCTTTGGCGATAAAAACGCGCAGGGAAAGCGCGCCGCGGTCAAGGTAGTTGGCGAGAAATCCCTGATTTACCGCATGGCGGTAATCGGCTTCGTCATAGGTGTAGAGGCCGTCGGGCAGCAGATGCTGGTTTTTGGAGGCTGCCACGCTCAGGATGACAAACAGCAGAAACGAAAACAGGGCTGCCTGGAGAATGCCGGCATACAACCGGGAATGGGATTGAATCGTTACGGTCGGCATCGCTTTGATGAATAAAATACGTTGTCGGAATTCATTTTCCCAACGGTATTGTTCGAAAAACCGGTTGATTTTATCGGATAATACTATGCGATGCGAATAAAACAGAAAGGGTGATAGAAAAAAACGGCTCCACTTCCGCGCATTCGCATCCCGCTGGTCCGCAACGGTCGTCCCTCCAGGGATAAAACACCAGTACCGTTACCGACAGAAAACGGCCGCCGGTGATGACTGCCTATCTCCGTAGGAATCAGACAGGGATCTCTTTTATGCCGGAAGACTCAATGGAACCGAATCCAAGCTTGGCCGCCAGTTTGAGGTGCTGCACCTGTTTCCCCTCGAATTTCCTTCCATACCACGAAGCCAGCGAAACGCCGAAGCTGTCGACTGCCAGGATGTCGGTCCCTGCCGCAAACGTTTTCAGTTCCACCACTTTTCCCGGTCCGGCAGGGCCGTTGTCGAGCAGCGCGCGCGAGCCGTCAACGATACTCAGATGCGGTTTCATGTAATAGAGCTGTTCGGCAATGGCGGTATGAAGGTCCATATCGCGGTGATACACGTCGCGGTCCTTCACCAGTCCCATGAGGCCTTTGAGATTGAATGAAACGCCGCCGGCGGCATGCGATTTGGCGCCGCAGAGCGATATGAAACAGTCCGACTGATACACCTCTTTTACTACATTGACCCTGGTAAGCTCTTTTGCCTGTTTGTCGGTTTTTTCAATGAACGAGGCGGCCTGTTTCGGGATGTAAATGACGGTCCCTTTAAGGTCTTTAACTGCTGCGGGTATTCCCGATTTCTGCTTGCAGAGCTCCGGATCATGCAGGCAGTTGTCACAGATAATCACCCGTTTCGCGCCGGCATCGAGACAGAGTTTGGCAACGATATAGACCGCCTCGGGCGAGGTATTGGTGGCCCATTCAGGCGGGTTTGCGAAACTCATATTGGGCTTGAGCAGGACCCGGGCGCCGGGTTTGACGAACCG
>JAFGOU010000566.1 GCA_016926315.1 Chitinispirillaceae bacterium | reverse complement strand
TGGATACCGGCCTGCGCCGGTATGACGTCACAAAGAGGACTTTTCGGACGGACACTAAATACTATCTGGCGAGCAAGCAGAGGGAGCATTTTCCCCGGACGAGAAATCCGGGTTAGTTCCACTATGCCCGATGACTTACCTTCGATAGATTCACCGCCCTGCGGTCAAACCAAGTACAGGAACGGCCACATGATTCGACCCTGATTCAAAATGGAAATCAATGAAAAACACTCCCGAGCCGATTGCATTTTTCTTCAGCTCCAGCGTATGTTCTCCGGAACAGTGGTAACGGTCGATGGCCGGTACGACCCGCCTTCCACGAGTGTCAAAAAAGTCAACGCGGAACCGGCCGCTCTGTTTTAGGGAATAGACAATCCTGTTCCCTCTCATGCCGCGTACTTCAAACGTTCCTCCCCTGTGCTTTGTTTGGCGGCCCATTCGCACCCCGTTAAAATCCTTCAGACTATCGGGAATCAGGGTGCAGAATGATACCTCACCAAAGGGGTCGGTGACGGCGAGGCCAAGGTTGCAGCAGACGCGGATGATCAGCTTTTCGAGGCGGCATCCGGGGTCGTGGAGCAGTTGGGGAGGCATGACAGACGATACGGGAGAAACTTTATAATAGGTAATCGCACCATTGCAGATCTCAAGCGTCGGCATATAGGAACTGCTTGGCACGTCCTCCAGACCGAACATTCCCGAAACCGTGAGCTTCCGGTAGCCGAGACTCTGGGAACACGATACGCTTCCGGTTCTTTTCACCGACGGATCGAGCAGCGTATTGACTGAAACGTAAATCTGCCGTACGATCTCCGCGATACCTCCGGAATCCCTGAGTGTAAAGACCGGATTGGGCCTGCCGGAGAATGCGTCGACAATGATGCTCAGGGACTCGGGCTGCTCGCAGAGCGCCCCTTTATACAGGATACGGTCGCTTTCGGGCCGGTATGCCCAGTAATAATAGGTCCGGTTGATCCCGCCGATATACTCGCCAACCTTTATCATGGCCACGAATCCGCCTTCGCTCGTTTTCAGAAAATAGGCTGGCTTGTGCACGGCACAGGAGTCCGCGTACCCGCCCGGCGGCGCGGTCAGGCCGCGCCGTTTCATCATGGAGTCGAGATAAAAAAGGCCTTCACGGTCGAACGTGATGACGTTACCCGCAAGCTCATCGGCATGGATCGCCGCGCCCAGCGCTGAATCGTGAAGTATTCCGCGTGGCGCCTTCACGCTGGAAAAGGACGAAAAATCGACGTCCGCCACCTTGAGCGAACAGGGACTCGACAAACCGGTTGCCGCGCAGAAGGGAGAGAGTTCGGAAAAATCGGCCTTGACGGCATAGACGGCTGCCGATGGTTCGAGATGGACCCAGAAACCGGAGCGGGTCTCAGCCCGGCAGGGAACGGAGGCAGCAGTAAAAAGAACGGCGACGAGCGCCGGACGGAAAAACAGCATTGGTCTGATTTTCATGGGCGATCCCTTACGGTTGAACGGTGGCCCCGATGGAACGGTCGGGGTTGCCGGTCAGGTAAACGCCGGGCGGCAACCGGGTCCGCTGCGTACCGGGCGACCCTTTGCCGGCGACACCGGATGTTCTTCCCTTCAGGTCATAGAGGCGTACGGATGCCGGCGCCACATCTTTTACACATTTGGAAGATCGCCGGTCCCGGCCTTTTACGCCGGCTGGACTGTTGTTGGCGGAATAAAGGATCAATCCCGAATCTCCCACCGCAAAGCCGCGCGTCTCGTTAATGAAAAAAACGGCCCGGATGCTCCTGCGGGTAGTTACCGTCTGGTCGATCCATGTCTCCCCGGCATCCGATGATTTATAGATCATCCCGCCGCTGCCGCAGACATATACCGTTTTTTCCGAAGGCGCCGAAACGCCATACAACTCGCCGGCCCGCGCGATACGATAATTATAACCACGGATACACTCTATTCCGATACGCTTGCGGGAATTCCGGGAGGAACCATCCTCGACTACGTGATCCGCTCCGTGGACAAGGCGTTCAACCGGAGCGCGAACGCCGGGCCGGTGGAGATTACCGTGGCGCGATGATACGCAGGGTGGATTTCTTGCACGGCGTTACGTTTCCTGAGAGCGCCGGTCCTTCACAACCTGAATCCTAGCCGAATGCCAAGCTCAATGACCAGCCCGCTCATGAATACCGGATGCCTGACCATTCTCGCATCCCAGTAGTAATCCCGGATGTTCCTGGTATCGGTCACGTTGTTGATGTTGAAATACCCGTCATACCTCGTGAGATACCGGTGTTTCGGCCGTTCGGTCCTGTACTGCAGTTTAATGTCCCAACGAACATAATGGGGCAGCGGTGCATATCGTGACTGGGTGAAATCATAATAGGGCGCCATACTCGTCACCATGCCTTTAAGATACAGATGGAGTTTTTTACGATAATTAAGACGGAGGCCGGATCTGACCGTCCACGGAGTATTCCCTTCATACGGCAGGGCGGTATCGCTACCGATTCTCTCCGCACGGCTCAGGTTGACCGCACCGTTCCACGACACCCACTCATGCGGCTGGATCTCTCCACCGATAGCAACACCTTGCCCAAGTACCGCGGTGGTCAAGCCGTCATCCCACGAATAAAGGAGCGGGTTCATGCCCGGCGCGCGATCCTGAAACCGGAAATAGGGTTGGACGCTGAGCCGCAACGGCGCGCTGTGCCCGCCGTATTCCAGAGGAATTGACAAAAGCCAAACATGCAGACGTTTCCGCCGTAACAGGGAATCCGGCAAACCCCTGATGTCGGGACGCGAGGTGACGCGGCCGCCATGCAACCCGGCCTGAAACCGGTTGCCCTTCCATGCCATGGAAACGCCCGCATCGAGCACAGGTTCCGGCAATTCTTTCCGGTTGTCGAAAAAGAGCGATCCCAGCAGGTCGCCGCTCAAACTGATTGGCCCGGATTCCCTCTCCATCCTGCAGTGAACATGACCGGCACCCCCATGGCCCTGAGCGCTGATACCGGTATCAAGGCCTCTCGCATCACGCTGCACTAACGATCCGCGCCAGTTCTCATAATCGACCCGGTAATCGAGCCGGCAGATGATTTCTTTTTTAACCAGGCTGTCGGCATGCAGGGAGACCGAACCGTTCGACAGATAGACGGTTTTCAGAAACGCATTGTTCCCCACCCGCTTCCCGTCCATGAAATACTGGTGGGAACCACCGTAGCGGACCAGGGGTGTCTCACAATCCGTCGGACGGATGCTCACGCTCGCCATACCCCAGGGGAACAGGGCCCAGCGATCGGGGGTACACGTGTAAAAGTCCCATGCGAACCAGCCGAATGCGTCGGCCTGCACGGTCCTCATTGTTTTTGTTCCTGTCAAGGTCAGACTTCCCATGTTCACCGGAGAGCCGATGCCGATATCCGCGTCGCGGGAAGTATACAGGGATTCGAGCCATGTCAGGTGATAATCCTTTGAACCGGAATATCCCAATTGAACATAGTCGTTATCGTGGGAACTCGCCGGCAGGCTGACCATGAAATCCTGGCTCAATAACCCGTAATCGACCGCCATCTCGGGCCGCCTGATCAGTTTCCGGTTATTCGACCGGTAGATCCCGGGGTTGGCCTCGATTAAAATGCCGCTCGCTTCGGGAAACGTTCCCGCAATTCTGTCCACCGTCACGTTGACCCTCTTCAGCGAAGAGATCATCATGCCGTCGATATCAGCATACGGATGACCACCAAAGTGAAACGGCGCCAGGAACGGCACGCCGCAGATAAGGTACCGGTTATCGAACGGGCTGCCTCCTTGCACCGACATGAGCGACGCGGCCTCGGGAACACCGGTGATCACCGTCTGCGATTTTACCGTTTCGCTCAGGTAGGTCGTAAGGCCCGATACGTGCTGCTGTTCTTCGATATTCAGCTCGCTGCGCCGTTCCTGACGGCCAAAGACAACGATACTGTCCCCTTCCATTATGGCAAGAGGATCAAGATAATAGATCGCACTTTTCATCATCCCTGGCCGGACCTGCTGCGTGAAATGTCCCGGCTCATACCCGCGGGCCATGACCGCCATCCGGACAGGTCCTCCTGGCAGCAAACGCAATGAAAAAGCGCCGCGTGAATCGGCGGTGGTGGATATGACGCCACGGTAGCACGATTGACCGGGAAGGTTTCCGATCAATTCCAGGTAGCGCCCCGTCCCGATAGTTATATCCGGGTCAGCCGTTGAATCCATGCACTCAAAATTGATTGTCGCGCCGCCGAGGGGCTTGCCCGTGCTCCGGTCGATCGCCACGCCGCAGAGTTCCGGAGCGGCGTTAGAACTGTTTGCCAGGATAGTGGCAAGGTCAAAACCCAATTGAAACGATACGGTTGCCGGAACCGCCTTTCCCGATTCATAGGCAGGAGCAAACCGCGCCTCGCGCATGGCTGATACGACCAGCGAATCCAGGAACGGGTTAAGCCCTTTGGCGAGGTCGCACTCCTCGACCACCCCCCCCCGGGTCGATTCTGATGCGGACTTTCACCGTCCCCTCCACCCCTTTTTTGACCAGGAAGGCAGGAAAATCGACCTTGCCACCCGAAAGCAATACCGGGTCGGAGGAGAAGCCGATGGCAGCGGAGGAAAGGCTTCGGGACCGATCGTTAGAGTTACCTGACTCCTGAGCGTTTGCCGCAAACAGCAGGACGACACATACGGTTGTCATGCAATAAAGAGACGCTATTTGTCCGGATCGTTGTAAAGACATAGCAGGATGGAGACAGGGTGTTCACCTGTCGTTTTTTTATACTTTTGCCACAACGAATTCGTGCCGGGGTTCCTTTTATTTGCCAAGACGGTAAAGCCGGACAGCGTCTTTATCTGTCCTTCCCTGCCGGCCGCGCCGGATTCACGATTCATGCATGGAAACGGGAACAGGCTGAATATATTTTTTAAGGCCGGTGGGAGCAAGCACGGGCCATCTTCGCCGCATACCACCGATTTTTTTTCTACCTGAAACGGAATAATCACGCCGGCAAATAAAAGGGGCGGGTATGATTGCAGAAGGCATTTTGATCATGGGTATCGGCATCGGCATGGTTTTCCTGTTCTTCATGCTGCTCATTCTGACCATGAACCTGCTGGGATTGCTGGTGGCCTTTCTGAACAAAAAATTTCCTGAAAGCGTTCTTGACCCGCAGACCCGGCCCCTGGCCGGTGGGAGTGAACAAAACGCCCCTGTCGCGCTGGCGATCGCCGCGGCAAAGCGGTTCTCACGGTAAATAACCCAATCGTAGCACGGAGCACCAGCATGGCGACAAAGAAAATCACGGCGATGGTTACCGCCTTCAGGGACGGGTTCCAGTCGGTTTACGGGGCGCGGGTCTTTACAAAAGATTTCATGCCTGCGGTCGCGGCGGCGCGCAATGCGGGAATCTCCTATTTCGAGGCCGGCGGGGGAGCGATGTTCCAGTCCGCGTACTTCTACTGCAACGAAGACGCGTTCGCGCAGATGGACGAATTCAGGAAAACCGCGGGCCCGGAGGCGAACCTGCAGACCCTTGCCAGAGGGGTCAACGTCGTGTGCCTCGACTCCCAGCCCCGCGCCATCATCAAACTGCACGCCGAGCTGTTCAAAAAGCACGGCATATCGACCATCAGGAACTTCGACGCGCTCAACGACGTGGACAACCTGATTTACAGCGGGCAATGCATCCACGACGCGGGCCTCAGACACCAGGTGGCGGTCACCATGATGGAGCTGCCTCCCGGTTGCAACGGCGCGCATACGCCGGAGTTTTACACCGAAACGCTGCGCAAGATCCTCGACGCCGGCATCCCTTACGACTCGGTCTGTTTCAAGGATGCCTCGGGTTCGTCGGTGCCGTCAAAGGTGTTCGAAACCATCCGTCAGGCACGCCAGCTGGTACCGCAGGGTACGAAGATCCATTTTCACTCCCACGAAACAGCCGGCATCGGACTGGTGCAGTACATGGCCGCGCTCGATGCCGGGGCCGACGCCATCGATCTTTCGCTGGCTCCGGTTTCCGGCGGCACCTGCCAGACCGACATCATCACCATGTGGCACGCACTGCGCGGCACTGACTACGACCTGGGGATCGACATCGACAAAATGGTGGAGGCTGAGGAGATCTTCAAGGAGTGCATGAAAGACTATTTCGTGCCGCCCGAGGCGCGTACCGTGGAGCCGCTGATCATTCTTTCGCCCATGCCCGGCGGCGCCCTGACCGCAAACACCCAGATGCTCCGCGACAACGGCCTGATGAACCGCTATCCTGAAATGATCAAGGCAATGAGCGAAGTGGTCCGCAGGGGAGGGTTCGGGACCTCGGTAACGCCGGTCTCCCAGTTCTACTTTCAGCAGGCCTATAACAACGTCATGTCCGGGCCGTGGAAGAAAATCGCGGAAGGGTACGGCAAGATGGTGCTGGGATATTTCGGAAAAACGCCTGTCGCTCCTGACAAAGAGATCATCGAAATTTCATCGGTGCAGCTCTCTCTTCCCCCGATTACCGAAAAAACCGTTGACATCGACGACCGCGACCCGAAAAAAGGGGTGGCGGCCGCGAAAAAGATGCTCACCGACGCCGGCATCACCGACCTTTCGGATGAAAATATCTTCATTGCCGCGGCATGCAAGGACAAGGGTGTTCTCTTTCTCAAGGGCGAAGCCAGAATCGGTGTGCGCAAAATAGAGGCGGGAAAACCCGCGTCAGCGGGGCCGGCGGCCACTGCATCGGACGACGTGACCGTCACCATCAACGGGAAGCCGTTTACCGTGCGATTTGAGAACGGAAAAGCGACGGTAAACGGCGTGGGCTACGATTATGAGGTCAAGGTCGGGACCGGCGGACCGGCCCGGAAACAGGAAGCCTCGGCCGGTGCAACTAACGTGATTGCCTCGCCCCTTCCGGGGGTTGTTCTTCGTATCGCTGTTGCCCCGGCTCAAAAGGTTGTCGAAGGCCAGACGCTGTTCGTGGTGGAAGCCATGAAAATGGAGACCGAAGTCAAGGCACCCCGCTCGGGCGCCGTTATTTCCATTGCCGTCAGCCCGGGAGACCAGGTGGCGACAGGCCAGGAACTGGCAAAGATCCAATAGGAGCGCTTCGTCATGAAATACACCGGCGTTTTTCTTCTGCTGTCTGTTCTGGCCGTTACGCCCTCGGCGATCGCTGCTCAGCACCAGTGCGCGCACGCGGACGTAACCGAGGCAATCGCTCCCGACACCGTCCCCGTGGAGGCGCGTGGAGTCTCGGAATCAATGACCGTGCTGTGGCAAAGCAGCGGCATTGCCAACATGGGCTGGCAGAACCTGGTCATGATTCTTATCGGTCTTGTTCTTATCTTTCTCGCGATCGTAAAAAAATTCGAGCCCCTGCTGCTGCTCCCCATCGGGTTCGGGGGCGTTCTCGCCAATATCCCTGTTGCTAATATCGCGGCGCTGCCGGTGGTCGAGGCGCTGGTGCAGCAGGTCGGGGCGCCGGCAACCGTCACGACCACAATCCTCGGCGGTTTTTTAGGCCAGATTTACGCCTTCGGCATAGCGACCGGTCTTTTCCCTCTGCTCATCTTCATTGGTGTCGGCGCCATGACCGACTTCGGCCCCATGATCGCCAATCCCAAGACCGCGTTTCTCGGGGCCGCAGCCCAGATCGGGATCTTCGGGACCATCCTGGGCGCGCTGGCGCTGTCGGAATATGTCCCGGTTATCAATTTTTCGCTCAAGGACGCGGCCTCGATCGGAATCATCGGCGGCGCCGACGGTCCCACCGCGATCTTCCTGGCGTCTCGCCTGTCGCCCGACCTGCTCGGCGCCATTGCGGTCGCCGCTTACTCGTACATGGCCCTGGTGCCGATCATCCAGCCGCCCATCATGCGGTTACTGACCACCAAAAACGAGCGCCTCATACCGATGAAACAGCTCCGTCCGGTGTCGAAACGGGAAAGAATCATTTTCCCGCTGGCTGTGCTGCTTCTGGTGTCACTCTTTATTCCCGATGCCGCGCCGCTGATCGGCGCCCTGATGTTCGGAAACCTGATTAAGGAAAGCGGCGTGGTCGATCGACTTTCCAAAACCGCCCAGAATGAGCTTATCAATATCGTCACCATTCTTCTTGGTCTTGCCGTTGGATCCAAACTGGCGGCCGACGCGTTTTTGCGCCCCGAAACCCTGGGAATTCTGATGCTTGGTCTGATCGCCTTCTCCTGCGGTACCGCCGGCGGGGTGCTCCTGGCAAAATTCATGAATCTTTTCATGAAGGATAAGTTCAACCCGCTCATCGGCGCGGCCGGGGTATCGGCAGTGCCCATGGCCGCGCGCGTGGTGAACAAGGTAGGCATTGAATACGATCCGCACAATTTTCTTCTCATGCATGCCATGGGGCCCAATGTCGCGGGCGTGATCGGCAGCGCGATCGCGGCCGGCGTTCTGCTCGCGATCCTGGGGTAAGGGCTTTCACGGCTCCGAAGCCTCCTGACCGCGGTTCCGGACTCCTCCGTAACCTATTTTACCCCTGATGAAAAAACACGCTTCCCCGCCCGGGCAGAACGACCTGTTCGACCAGAACCGCCAGGAGATCCTTCGCCGGAGCGCGCCGCTCGCCGACCGCATGCGGCCGCGCACGCTCGACGAATTCATCGGCCAGGACCACATCATCGGTTCCGGACGGCTTCTTCGGCGAGCCATCCAGATCGACCGGCTTTCGAGCGTGATTTTTTACGGCCCGCCGGGAACGGGCAAGACGACCCTCGCCCGCATCATCGCCAATACCACCAGGGCGAAATTCCTCTCCATCAACGCGGTGCTTGCAGGAGTCAAGGAAATCCGCGAGGCGATTGATTCGGCGCAGAAGACGCTGTCGCTCTACGGACGGCGCACCATCCTCTTTATCGACGAGGTACACCGGTTCAACAAGGCGCAGCAGGACGCGCTTCTGCC
>JAFGOU010000565.1 GCA_016926315.1 Chitinispirillaceae bacterium | reverse complement strand
GCGCCGGCATCCCGCAGCGCGCTCAGATACGTTCAACTGCCGTCGGGAATACGGTTTACCATTCCCGTTCGGTACCCTGACGGTCTGCTTATCCTCCGCGACGCGGCAGGGAGGGAGGCATGCAGGGTCGAAACCCGGGGCAAGTCCGAGGTAACCGTGCCGTATAAAAAAGGCGGGAACGCGGTCGCCCGGGCAGGCATCTATTTCGCCTCACTGCACTATGCCGGCGGACGCACGGGGTATCAGCCGGTGGTGTTCATGCGGTAGCTGACCGGGCCCGTTCCGGCCCAAAGGACGGTATCATCCCATCATCTCCCGCCGGGCTTTGCCTTCCGAAAAGCAGGTAAAGGTCCTGATACCCTTCTGCTGCAGCATGCCGATCAGTTCAGGGAAGAGTTTGCCCACCATCAGGGGATCATGGGCGTCCGATCCGAGCGATATCGGCACCTGATACCTGCGACACTGATCGATGATCGTTTCAAAAGGATCTCCCTCGTCGACCGTATGGTCCCGTGACCATAAATACCCGTTTGAGTTCATTTCGATAACGGTTTTGGTGGCGGAGGCCGTTTCCACGGTCAGCGCGATCTCTTCAAACGGCATGGTCTGTTCGCGTGAAGGCCAGGGGATATACCGCCAGACGAAATCCATATGGGCCAGGACGTTGAACATTCCGGTATTCAGTGCGGCGCGCGCAAGCCTGAAATATTCCTTAAAGACAAGGGACGTGTCGGGCAATTCCGCGTAATCGGCAAGGTGCCTCCAGCCGAGCTGCGGTATGCAATGGATTGAACCGAGAATGAAATCGAACGGGAAGCGTTCGACGACCGCGCCCAGCATATCTTCGGCTCCCTCGACAAAATCCGCTTCGATGCCTATTTTTATGGCGATCTGTTCGGCGAAGATCTCCCGTAATTCAAGGAGTTCGGCGCTGTATCGCGCGAGGTTGCGTTCGTCCATGCCCCAGTCCCAGTAACGGCGGCGCAGAGAAGGGGTGAGGTAGTAGCGCCCGAGATGGTCGGCGAATCCGATTTCGTGGAGTCCGAGCGCTATCGCGGAATGGATGTATTCGATGATCTTGCCTCTGGCGTGGCCGCAGTAGGGCGAGTGAACATGATAGTCGGCCAGCATAAGAGCTGATTATACCTTAACTTCCGTTTTTTGCACGTTGTCATATTCACGGGCGCGCTCGAGCAGCGGATCGATGACCTGTGCGATAAATTCCCGCGTCTGCTCGGGAGCGCGCCCCACGAACCTTTTTACGTCGAGGAGCCGTTCGATGTCACGGCCGGACATGCGCAGCAGCGGGTCTGCGGCGATCCGTTCAAGAAGGTCATTATCCGCGCCCTCGGTTTTAATCCGTAAAGCGGCCTCCATCGAATGTATTCTGATCCGTTCATGGAGTTCCTGCCGGTCGCCGCCAGCCTTGACCGCAGCCATGATGATGTTTTCGGTGGCCATGAAGGGAAGCTCGTCGGCAATATGCCGGGCGATGACCGCGGGATACACCACCAGGCCTTCGCTGATGTCGGCGGCGATGATCAGTGACGCGTCGGCGGCGAGAAAGGCTTCGGGTATCGAGAGCCGCTTGTTTGCGGAGTCGTCAAGGGTTCGTTCGAACCACTGTTCCGCTGCGGTCATGGCGGGCGAGAGGCTCGATGAAATGATGAACCTGCACAGTGACGTCAGCCGCTCGGACCGCATCGGGTTTCGTTTGTAGGCCATGGCGGAAGACCCGACCTGCCCTTTGCCGAACGGTTCCTCGATTTCCTTCAGGTGCTGGAGGAGCCGGATATCATTGGCGGTTTTGTGGAGCGACTGGGCCAGGCCGCAGAGCAACGCCGCAGCCTGAAAGTCGATTTTGCGCGAATAGGTCTGGCCTGACACGGGAACGCTCCGTTCAAATCCCATGGCTTTTGCGACCCTGCGGTCCAGCTCCCTGACCTTGTCGTGATTGCCGTCAAAGAGTTCCAGAAAGCTTGCCTGGGTGCCGGTCGTTCCTTTGACGCCGAGAAACGGCAGGGATCGCTGGAACCGCTCGATCGCCTCAAAGTCCATGGAAAGTTCGTTCAGCCAGAGCGATGCCCGTTTTCCCACGGTGGTAAGCTGGGCCGGCTGGAAATGGGTGAATCCGAGCGTTGCGCAGTCGGCGTATTTTTGGGCAAAGTCGCGCAACGCCTGCATGAGTGTTTTCATCCGTGCCAAAAGCAGCCTGCACGCATCGCGCATCTGTATCAGGTCGGTGTTGTCGCCCACATAGGCGCTGGTGGCACCGAGATGAATGATCGGTTTTGCCGCCGGGCAGCGCTCGGCATAGGTATGGAGGTGCGCCATGACATCATGCCGGGTTCTGGCCTCGGTCTTCCGTGCCAGGTCATAGTCGATATCCTCGACATGCGCCTTCAGTTCCTCTATCTGCTCGTCGGTGATCTGCAGCCCGAGTTGTTTCTGGCATTCGGCCAGTACGATCCAGAGCCTTCTCCAGGTCGTAAATTTATGGTGCGGGGAGAAGATAAAGGACATCTCCGAAGAGGCATAGCGTTCTATGAGCGGGTTCTGATACGTCTTTGTGTCTTCCCGGGACATGCAGCTGTTCCTTTCGGCTCGGTGGCGTAGGGGATGATGGTGTGCAAAAATGCAAAATAGTATTTCACCGACAGTGTATGAAACCATCGTTTTCAGGGGGCGTACCGGCAATAGAAGGGTACAAGAGGTCGTACTCATTTCAGATATCACTTGAATCGTACTCACGGGGTTTATATTTTACCTATCGGCGAAAGGAAACGGCTCGATTTTCCGTCATTATATACGGCATTTTACCATCATTATCTCACCAGCTTCCGTGATGGTGCCGGAAGCGTCACCCGGGAGGGACTTCTATGAACAGATTGCTTGGATTCGCGACGTGCTGTTCTATCATGCTGGTATTCGTCACGGCTGAAACACCGGCGCAGTCTACGGAATCGCTTATGAATACCGGTCAGGAACTGGTACAGCGGGGGGCGTTCAACCAGGCGGTTACCGCGTTCCGCAAAGCGCTTGCACGCGAGCCCGATTTTTTCGAAGCGCAGTTCAACCTGGCGTTTGCCTATCTCCAGTGGCAGCGCTATCCCGAGGCCGTCACGGAGTTTAAAAAGGCGCTGTCGATGCAGCCGCGCAATGCCGAGGCCTGGTCGAACCTGGCCATCGCGTACGACAATCTCAACAGACCCAACGATGCCACGGACGCCCTGTATCATGCGGTCCAGATCGACCCCAACAATCTCAACGCCCGCATGAACCTCGCGGCCATGTACGCCAATGCCAACCAGAATCAGAAGGCCATACAGCACTATAAAGAGGTCATCAAAATGGACGGTTCGAACGGTGAAGCATACCTTAACCTGTCCAAGTGTCTGATTGCCACGAAAAATGTCAAGGAAGCGAAAGAGTACCTGAAACAGGCAATGGTCAACCTGCCCAACAAAGGCGATGCGAA
Source organism: Chitinispirillaceae bacterium (assembly GCA_016926315.1). The sequence goes on along the minus strand of JAFGOU010000565.1, from coordinate 2,128 downwards.
CGCCGAGCTGGGGACGATCTACTGGAAAACCGACAACGATATCGACAAGGGGATCGCGGAGTACCGGGCCGCACTGGCAAAGGAGCCGACCAACCCCGCTTTTTACGAGGATCTCGCCCTTGCCCTTGAAAGCAAGGGCCAGAAAGACGAAGCGATTGAAACCTGGAAGAATTCGCTGGTGTACATCGACGACGCGCTTAACAAAGAAAAGATCCAGGACCGGATCGACCGTCTTGAAAAAGGCATGACCGGAACATCGTCCGGTGCTTCGGGCGCCGGAAGCGCGGAAAGCGGCGCGAAGCTCAAGGCGCAGACCGCGGATCTCGAGCGGGAACTCCGCGGGGATGAGCAGAAATCAACCCGTAGTATCGATGCCAAACCGGTCAATATCAGCAAGGATTTTGACGCGGTCTCCGAAGATGAGTCCTCCGGGTGGGATCTCGAGAAGGAGGCAAAAAAACGGGCGGCGGACAAGAATAAAGGGAAAAAATCAGAAAAGAAAAAAAGCAAGTAACCGGCCGCGGTAACCCTACGTTTCCGTGCATCGCTACCATTCCTACAGCGCCTATCTGAAACGCCGGTTCGGCGTGCCGGTGCTTAAAATACCGGTGAACGGCGGATTCACCTGCCCCAACCGTGACGGCACGCTGAGTAGCGCCGGCTGCACGTTCTGCGATAACCAAGCGTTCAGTCCGGCTGTTTTTTCCACAGCCACTCCCTTGACGCAGTTGACTTGTGCAATGAAGGCCGCACCCCGGCGTTTCAAGGCGTTCATCGCCTACCTGCAGCCATTTACCAATACCTACGGGAGCGTGGACCGCCTTGCGGCCGTGTATGAGCCGCTCATACGGATACCGGATGTCGTGGGCCTGGCCATCGGCACCAGACCCGACTGTCTCGGGGAAGGGGTTCGGGAGTACCTTGCCGACCTTGCGAAACGCACCTTTCTTACCGTCGAGCTCGGTTTGCAGAGTTCGAATGATGCCACCCTGGCGGAGATAAACCGCGGACACGGGTTCGAGTCGTTCGTTGACGCGGCACGCGGGCTCTCGGCACGCGGAATCGAAACGGTCGCGCATATGATGATCGGGCTTCCCGGAGAAGATGCCGGCATGATCTACCAGACGGCCGACCGTCTTGCCGCGCTGCCGGTAGCGGGGGTAAAATTCCATCAACTCATGGTCATCAGGGGCACCGGTATGGAAGCACTGCATGCAAGCGGCAGGTTGTCAGCCCTGACCCTTGAAGCCTACGCGCCTCTTCTCAGCGGCTGCATCGAACGGCTGCGCCCGGAACAGATGGTTCACCGGATCATGGCGGATACGCGCATGGAGCATGGCCTTATTGCGCCGCTGTGGAGCGCCGACAAAAAAGGATCCCTCAGGTTCCTGCATGATTACATGGACCGGCACAACGTGGAACAGGGCGGTGTTTCGAAGGTCAGGAACCGGCGGCGTCCGGGCGCTTCTTTTTCTTCCTGAGCAGCAGGGTTTCGTAAAACTTCGCTTCAATCGGCGGGTCCTGACTGGTTTCAAGCGCGATCTGCCTGAACAGGTCGCTCGCTGAATCGTAGTAGTCGTTTATCTCCTTCGTGGAGGCGTGGAGATCGATGTCCTCGGTCATTGAGGCATGCTCCCCGAGGAAACATTTCAGATCCTCAAGGTTTTCGTGGATGAGCGTCACTTCCTTGTCGATATACCTGCCGAGTTTTTTAAGGGAGGCTTTTCTGCCGCTTTTCGGGGCGGCATGGTGGGACTTGTTGCTTTTCATCGGAAGCAGCTCCACGATGGGTTGATTGTGCCGTGCGTCAGCGATGATCGTGGCGATATCTGCAGGTAATATAACTGGAGCAACCGGGGAAATGCAAAAAAAACTATCGACAGGGTATGCCGCGAAAAATGTTCAGGCGAGACCATTCTGAGAACGCCGTGATTATGATTTCATTGCTTTCGCCCATGCCGGAAAAGTATATATATCTCCACGCTATTTACTGAGGAGGGGGCCGGTTTATCCTCATTGGCTTTTAGAAATCAACTGCCGCAGCAAAACTTTTTCAAAGGGGACGTTACGTGAAAGCGCTCCGAACCGTTAAATGCAATTTCCTGTGGGCCATTCCGATCGCGGGTAT
>JAFGOU010000564.1 GCA_016926315.1 Chitinispirillaceae bacterium | reverse complement strand
TGGATACCTCCTCCACACACGCAAGACTCGGTACCGATGGGTGGCTAACCCTTGTCGGATATGGACTTCATGCCAACTTCCTTGTCAGCATTTCACTATATAAGAGACGCCAAGCTTCCTTGGCGTACCAACATTTGCCATTTACCTTTGAGATGACATACCGGTCAGAGCTCCTTTATCGGCGATGATTACCGGGTCACGCTGGTACGCGCATAGTGTCCCCGCCCCGGCCCAGCCGTTCCCGGCAAGCAGCGCCTCCCAGCGCACCAGGCGGAACCCGTGGCGGAGATATTTTGCCGTCCACGGTTTCGCGCTGTATTCGATACCACCGCCCACTGATAACGGCCGATTCCCATGATCGAAAACTCAAGCATTCTCGCCCGAAAGCAAAAAATCTTCCGTGCCTCGTCTGGAGATGATAGCAAAGCCGCCGAACCCCGGAGCCTGCCGTGGCCAGGGCATGGCAAACAGACCGGGGGCACACTGGATTTTAGGAGACGGGAATCATGCAGGCCACCTGCCGAAGGTGGTGTATAATGTAATTTTTGAAACCGTCCCCTATTCCGTGACGACCTTTGAGGCTGTCCATGGGTAGGCTCAAACGCCTTTCGGGTGAAGATATCGTAAAAACGCTTCGACGCATGGGATTTGAGTCTGTACGGCAACGCGGCAGTCATGTTGTAATGAAGAAAATCACCGTTGACGGCATTCATTGTCGGGTGCGTGGTACCCATGCATCGGGAAGTAGCGACTGGCACACTTCACCGTATCCTCAAGCAAGCCCACGTAACCCCGGAAGTGTTCGAAGAACACCTTTGAAGATCGATCTTCCTCGCGCCAGATGACCGGGGCCTGTCGGTTCTCTTTGTCCTGTCCACACACCCAACCCACCTGTGCGCAATCTCCTTTCCCCTTTCACCGGTCTTTCTTCAAAAGTATATTTAGGCGCCCGGTTTTCATCATGCACTACCCGTTCAACCGCAAAACAGCGTCTCCAGGATAATGACCAGAAAACCCGACCCGTTTGCAGGACTCAATCCCAGCCAGAAAAAAGCTGTCTGTCACACCACCGGACCCCTTCTCGTTCTTGCAGGGGCAGGCAGCGGTAAAACACGGGTGCTCACCCTGCGGATCGCGCGTCTGGTGGCGGATAAAAAATGCACGCCCGGTGAGATCCTCGCCCTGACCTTTACCAACAAGGCCGCAAAGGAGATGCGGGAACGGATTGCGGCCCTCACCTCTCAAAAAGCGGCCGAGGCCATGACCGTTTCCACCTTCCACAGCCTCGGGGTAAAAATCCTGCGTGAAGACGGCCATCTGCTCGGGCTTAAACGCTCCTTTTCCATACTCGGGGACCATGAACGGACCGCAACGCTCCGCACGGTCATTCGCTCGAGCGGCATTCGCGGGCTCAAGGACGAAGACCCTGACAAACTCGCGAACCGCATCAGCCTCGCCAAAAACGGCGCGCTCGAACCTGACGCATTCAAGAAGCAGAACCCTGACGAAAGTAAAATCCATCGGCTCTACGCCAACTACCGGTCAACGCTCATCGCCCGGCAATCGGTCGATTTCGACGACCTGCTGCTGTATCCGCTCATCATCCTGCGCAACCATGCGGACGTGCTCGAAAAATACCGCAAACGGTACCGGTTCCTCTCCATCGACGAATTCCAGGACACCAACGCGGCGCAGATGGAGCTGGTCTCGCTCATGGCGTCTCCCCGCAACAACGTTTTCGCCGTAGGCGACGACGACCAGGGCATCTACTCCTGGCGCGGGGCGGATATCTCCAATATCCTCTCGTTCACGAACCGTTATGAAAAATGTCCGCTTGTCATTCTCGACCGCAACTACCGCTCGACCGCGAACATCTTCAACGCGGCTTCAGCGGTGATCGCCCACAACCGCCACCGGACGATAAAGAACGTCAGGGCAGTTGCCGGCGAGGGCGACCCGCTCATGCACTTTGTCGGCGACGACGAGGAGGAGGAGGCGACCTGGATTGCTGATAAAATCATCTTCCACCACAAACACTCCTCGCTGCGGTTTTCCGACCATGCGATCCTGCTGCGCACCAACGCGCTCATGCGGCGGTTCGAGGACGCGCTGCGCCATCAGAAAATCCCCTATAAAATCACCGGCGGCATGAGCTTTTTCGAACGCAAAGAGATCAAGGACATTGTCTCTTACCTGCGCTTTTTCTCCAACACCAGCGACGAGCTGAGCCTCCTGCGCATACTCAAGGTCCCTGACCGCGGTGTGGCGCCTTCGACGCTTGAAGCGCTGGACGGGCTGGCCGCGCTGAGGAAAATGAGCCTGTGGGAAGCAATACTGCGCCATGAGGAACTGACCGGGCTTTCGCCGCCTCAAACAGCCGCGCTTGCCAATTTTATCACGTTCCAGAAAAAACATGCGTCGCTGGCTGCCGGTCCCCGCCTTGCCGCGCCGTTCCGCGCCCTGCTCGATGAGTGTGGCTACCTGGCCGCGCTCAAACGCGCGTCGCGCGACGACGCCGAGTATGCCGACCGACTCGCCAATGTCGAGGAGATGCTCCACGGCCTCGATACCTATGAGACAAAAAACAAAAACCGGCATCCCACGCTCGACCGTTTTTTACAGGAACTGGCGCTGTCGGTCAGCGACAACGACAATGACGAAAAAGAGTCCAAGCGCGGGGTTACGCTCATGACCCTGCATAAATCAAAGGGGCTCGAGTTTCCCGTGGTTTTCCTTGCCGGACTCGACCGCGATGTGATCCCCTCTCCGCGCTCCGTGGAGGAGGGCAATATCGAAGAGGAGCGGCGACTCTTTTACGTGGGCATGACCCGTGCGCAAAAGCAACTCTTCCTCACCCTGTCCGCCTCAAAGGTATTCCGCGGCAAGGTGCGTCAGGTCGTCCAGTGCTCCTTCCTCACCGAAATCCCGGAGCAGTTCCTCGACGGTAAAATCGGGGAGCAGCACAAGGAGGACAAGGAGCAGTTCCTGAATGCTTTTTTCGCTGAGATGAAGCTGAAGTTCGCGGAGAAACAACAGCAATAGGCCTTGGTGCTTCGGTACTTTATACCTAACTTATGCACCAAAAATATCACCGCAGAGACGCAGAGGTCGAAGAGTAGAGCTATTGTTAAAAAACAACCCCAATCAGAACACACCCGTTGGGTGAATTGATAAAAAGAGA
>JAFGOU010000563.1 GCA_016926315.1 Chitinispirillaceae bacterium | reverse complement strand
TGCCCGGGCGTTTTACGAGGAGCGGCAGAAAATCGCGGACCGGCTGTTTGCGCTTCTGCTGTCGCTTGACGGGAAAGGACCCGTCATGGTCGCTGCGCACAACCTGATGCTCTGCAAGAACGCGGCCCTGGTTTCCGCGTTTGTCCATGTCGCCCGTCTGCTTGCCGGTCAGGCGGATCGATTCCGGTTCTTTTCCATCATTCATGACTATGCCGAACAGGGGAGGACCGGCCAGATGGAGGAGATCGGGCGGCTGGAACGGATGGGAGTCGCGATCGGCCAGGACCTTGCCATGCGCGACGCCGCGATTCTTCAGGTGGCGGTCAACGAGACGGTTGCCCGGGTTTTTTCCCGCGCAGGGTATCATGCGGCGGCATTGATGAATCCCGTCGTGCCTGACGGTGAGCGGGTGCCGGTCCGCGAGGGTGAAAGATACCGTGACCGGCTCTTTTCCTATTGCAGAATGCGCGGCATTGCCGCCGCTCCGGACAAAAAAATATTCTCCTGCCCCGCCCGGACCGTCGCGCGGAAAAATCCGGTGGAGGCGATCGCGCTTGCCTGCATCGCGGGTGACGGGAACCTGCTTTTGGGTCCAGCGGGAGTGTCGTCCGAAGACCGGCGGATCCACGCGGCGATACGGGAGACCGCCGCGACCCATTTACTTCCCGTCGTAACGGATATTCAGGAGATCATGGGCGGTCAGGCGCGTGCGCGGAAAAATCCGGTTCCCTTGATTTATGGCATTTCCGACGCGGTGCTTTCCACCGCGGTCTCTGAAAATTTCGGATATCTCCTGTACGAACCGTTTTTATACGGGATGCCGGTCGCGGGCAGGAGGCCGGCGGGTTTTCACTTCCCGTCGACCGTGGATCTCCGATACCTGTACGAGCGGTTGCCTGTTCCGGCGCAATGGGTGGACCTGAAGGTGTTGCGGGACCGCTATGACGGCATTGCTGACCGGTGTTTCGGCCGATCGCCTCGGCGTAGAGTCTTTCACGGCCGTTTGGAGTCCATGCTTTGCCATGATACCGTTGATTTCGCCCTGTTCGATGATTGGATGCAGATTGACCTTATTGGAAAACTCCTGCGCTCCGACAGGATGAAGGAGGAGTGGCTCTCCCTGTTGCGGAAAAAAACATCCGGCTGGCCGGGTTTGTCCGCCGTTGTTGGAGGTTCTTCGCCGTTTATGATCGACCTCAACCGTCGGGCCGTCATGCGGGAGTTCTCATTCGCGCGTTTCGAGCGCGCGTTCAGGCGCTGTTTTTGCGTTGTTCCCCCGGTCATGCGGAATGCCGGTAACCGGGAGGTCGTCCGGAAGGCGTTCATGGATCCGCGGACGTTTCGGGTGAGATAGCGTTGTTTCATTTTTTCAACGTTCCACATTTGTACTTGACTTTCATTTCATTTTATCGGATATTTAAATCGAATTGAGGTTTTTACCAGGAGGGATACACGTGAATACCACAAAACACGACCTGATCGCCGATGTCGCCAAGCAGACGGGACTCACTCAATCCGATACCAAGATTGTCGTGGAGGAGCTGCTCGAAACCATTTCAAAATTTCTTGAACAGCAGAAAAATATTGAGATCCGCGGGTTCGGGACTTTTTACACCAAGATGCGCAAACCCCGTCCGGCGCGCAATCCCAAGACCGGAGACGTGGTGCCTCTTTACAAGCGTCTTGTCCCCTTGTTCAAGTATTCCGGCGACATGAAGAAAAAAATCTGCGAAAGCCTGCTCGCCAGGCAGCCGGTATAGCCGGAACGTTACCTTGCCATGCAGCCTGGAAGGCCGTCGATTGACGGCCTTTTTTCTTCCCGTTTGACCATTCACCCGCCTGCATCCGCCCGAAAATCACCTTGACTTTGATGCCTTATGACCCTATAATTTCCGCATGATCCGCAACGATTGTTCCGGACCATTGTTATTCCTTTTTTTACGTTCTGTATTTCGCATCGACAGCCCTGCCGGACTGGAAGGAAGGTGTTCATGAACAGCATGCGGAAGGCAGTATTCACGCTTGTAAGCTGCATGGCGGCGGTAACCGCTCAGCAGAACAGTCAGATGTCGGACATGGGACTCAATCTCTACCTTCCCAGCTTTGAGGCGCAGCTGTCCATCGGATTCAATTATGACCTGCTGAAATCGCCTCTCGACGTTTCGTTCGAGCAGCCCAGGGGCTTCTTCGGGTTCAATGTGCCCGTCGAACAGACGCTTGACATGCGCAGCCTTACGACCTACATGGATCCCGCGGTTGACGAGATGTTCAGCGATACGCTTTTGATCAAAAACGGCGATGATTTCAAGCCGCGCGCCGGCGCACGGCAGAACCCGAACATCACGGTGAGCGTCGATATGCCCATGCTGGGTGGGGTGGCCAGCTTCTCAAACATCCAGAACTTTTATATGAATTACCAGACCATGCTCGGGAATCCCAACCTGTTCCTCAATCCCGATACCGATTCCCTTGGTGTCAACTTTCTCCTGCGGGGCACCATCAATGTCCCGCTTACGCTCAGCATGAGCTGGGAGACCATGACCTTTTCGTATGCGTTTGAGTTCAACAAGTGGTTGATGGCGGCGCTTTCCCTGCACCGGCACGTCTTTTCAGTCGACTTGCGCGGCAAGGTGGACGCGGACCTGCTCGGCAGGTATACAATCGAAGCGGCGCAGGGAGGCACCGTCGATATGACGATCGAAGGGGAACTCGATTACCCCTCAGACCGTATTCACGGTCTCGTTTACGGATACTTCGACGCCGAGGTCTGGTCGCCCTCGCTGGCGTTCAAAATCTGGCGCTTTTCCCTTGTTTCACGATTCGGACTCACTACCCGTGCCCGTGGACAGCTGCTGGCGTCGTACTCGCTGCCGTTTTTTATCGACCCTGAGACGTTTCAGAACAAGATTGATTTCAACGATCCTTCCCTATTCAACGATCCGGATTTCAGGATCGGACTTCAGACCAACGCGGTCGACAGCGTGACCTATACGACCGCCAGGGTCGTCGGCGGAAAGACGCAGCAGAGCGACCTCGAGTGGCGGATGCCGACCGGGCTGACCATGAATTTCGACGTCATTCGCGACCATTTTTCCGTAACCTACAGCAAATTGTTCGGGGACATCGGCATGAAGCTTGACCGGATTGTCAAGGTAAGAAACACGACCTCCGGCGACACGACGGTGCCGGTGGAGACGGATTCGATCACCCTGGATCTCGGGTTCAAGGTCGACCATATCATGTTGACCCGCCTGGCGTTGTACCATGCCCACCTTACCCTCGGGATCTTCGG
>JAFGOU010000562.1 GCA_016926315.1 Chitinispirillaceae bacterium | reverse complement strand
GGGATTTGCCTGGGCATCGGCGCAGCAGGAACTGCGGCGTATCTGCTGCTGAAATGATTATGATCTACCACATGACAGGTCAAGCGCTGAATGCATTGCCACGGGAGATAAAGCTACTACGCATCGAGAGGGAAATCATGGAACAGCAAAACAAACCTCAGAACACCGGATATACCGAAGAATCGCCCGGCATAAAATCGAGCACCAGGCTTGTGTTCGTGGTCGGCGCTTTCGTGGTGCTCTGCATGGCGGTGGTCATGTTGTGGCGCGGGGCAGATCCCCTCGACATCGGCTATTTTCTCTCTTTGTCAATCGCCGCCCTGGGCGGATCAAAATTCCTCGGTACGCAAAACGAAAAAGAAACGGCAATAACGCCGACGTTACACACCACTGAAAGGGGCTTGTATGGCAATTACCCATCCGACAGCAGCACGAAACACACTGGCGAACGCGATCAATACGCTGGTGAACGCCGGCAGTGCTGCCGGCAAACTCAAAATCCTGACCAGCGGTGACGCACTGCTTGCGACGCTCACGCTTGCCGATCCTGCGTTCGGCTCTGCGTCGAACGGCGCGATCGCGCTCGACTGTGATCCTGTGCTGTCCGCGCAGGCGACAGGCACCGGCACTGCCGCGAAATTCACGGTCACCGACTCCGACGACACGATCATTTACCAGGGCTCTGTCGCGACCAGCGGCGGCGACCTCACGATCGACAACACCTCGATCGTGACCGGCCAGACCGTGAACGTCACGGCGCACTCCTACACCGCGCCGGCATGATGACATCAAACTGGCGGGCCGGGTAACCGGTCCGCCGCATCCCTCGGAGACGACACCATGAGCGTAGCAGCCAGAATACTTTCCATTGCCACGCACCAGGACACCGGTAACATCCTGGTCACGGCCGAGTATACCCTGCCCGACGGTAAAAAAGTTACCGCTGAATACCACGCGCAGTACACCAACTTCGTCGGAAAAACCGCGCAGGAAGGGCAGGAGTGGCTCCTGAACCAGGTGCGCTATCAGGCCGACCGATACCTGGAAGCGTACTATAAAAAGAACACGGTCAACGACGACGTCATCGCTACCCTGCAACCTGCCGTGGGCCAGGTCGTGACCAAGGACAGCGTGACCTGGCTATTGACAAACAAGGGCAACCTGCTCACGCCGTACCAGGACGCGGCCTCATACCCGAGTGACGAGCGCGCGGTAAAGTCAGTCGAAATTTTCCAGGACGGCACCAAGGTGGTGCGTGACATCGCCGTAGCTGTGGAAGCGGAAAGCAAATAATGCCCCTTGTAGACGGCACCAGTTGCGGCTTTTGCGCATCGAGCCCGTCGGGCGACCCGAACGGCGGCGGTTCCGCCGCGCTCGATAATTATCAGATCGCGTCGAAGTTCACCTCTCCTTCAGGAGACAATAAAGTGACCGAGCTGGGGTTCTACCAGCCGGCCACCAATAACTCGGCCATGGCGTACAGTTGCGGCATCTACAGCCATAACGCGGGCACGAACAGGCCCAACGCGCTCATCGCCACCCAGAACAGCGGACAATCCACGACGGCCAACACCGCGGCATGGTACAAGTTCACCGGCCTTGACATATCGATATCAGCCTCAACTACCTACTGGCTGGCCGCGGCCGGGCCGAACGTGTCCGGCGCGAACAACATGGATTACGAGACGACCTTCGGGAACCGCGATTATATAACGCCTCCTGAAAGCTCCCCCAACTATCTCGTGGCCACCTGGTCGTCGACGACAACGGTGACGACGAGGTCATACAGCCTCTTTGCAAAGTACGAGGCCGCCACAACGTCAAGAAGCATCAGCGGCACGGTGCAGGCGCAGAGCGCGACGGCGACCGGCACGGTAACGGTAAGAGTAGCCTGCTCCGGCACAGTACAGGCACAATCGGCAACCGCGAGCGGCACGGTCTCTGCCGTCGCGTCAGTAAACGGAACGGTACAGACGCAGAGCGCGACCGGCAGCGGGCAGGTCATACACCTGGCGTTGGTGAGCGGCACGGTGCAAGCAGCGTCTTCAACGGCTTCCGGCAATTGCGCTGCGCTCGCCACCATAACCGGCGCCGTGCAGGCGCAGAGCGCGACCGCGAACGGGCAGATAGTTCACCTGGCAACGATAAGCGGCAGCGTGCAGGCCGCGTCAGCGAACGCGTCAGGGCAGGTCATTGTCGTGGCGTCGGTTGGCGGAACAGTCCAGGCGGCAGATTCGAACGCCACCGGCCAGGTCGCCGTAATCTCTACAGTAAATGGCACGGTACAGGCACAGAACGCGACCTCAAACGGGCAGATCATACATCTGGCAACGGTGTACGGCACGGTGCAGGCCTCGTCTTCGACCGCCGCCGGCAATTGCGCTGTGCATGCCACCATAACCGGCGGCGCCGTGCAGACGCAGAGCGCAACGGCAACCGGGCAGATCTCGGCGGTTGCGACAATAAACGGCACGGTGCAGGCGCAGACCGCGACAGCAACCGGCTCCATAACTACCGACGACGAAGCGACGGTCAGCGGCGCGGTGCAGGCACAGAGCGCAACGACTACCGGCACGATCACCGCCGTCGCGTCAATAAGCGGCGCCGTATCAGCCGGAAGCGCGTCCTCCGGCGGCCAGATCTCCGCCGTGGCGTCGGTAAGCGGCACCGTACAGGCGGCGGGATCAACCGTCACCGGCCAGGTCGCCGGCATTGCGTCGATGGGCGGACCGGTTCAGGCGGAGTCGTCAACAGCCAACGGCAATATCGCTGTTCGCGTCGCGCTGTCAGGCGCGGTTCAGGCACAGAGCGCAACCTCATCAGGCACGCTCTCCACCGAATGGATCGCGGTTTGTTCCGGCGCCGTCCAGGCGCAGGCCGCATCAGCCGCGGGATCAATAACGGTCACCGTATCGGCAAGGGGGACCGCGCAGTCACAGCCTGCCGAAACAACCGGCGCCGTAGGCATGATCGTTACGGCGTCCGGCGCGGTAACGGCTGCCTCCGCAACTACGAGCGGTACAATCCAGACGCAGGAAATCATTCGTGACATCGTAGACCTGGGCAGTACCATGACTCGGGGCATTGCCGTGGAATCCGCCATGACCGTTACGTTATCCATGCAAATGTCAATGACACGCACACTCGAACTTCAATCGGCAGTGAGGTAACCATGTCAAACGTCATCATCGTCGGCCAGCCATACACGCTGCGGCTCGATACCGGCATCTCCCTGGCCGGCGCGTCGTCGCCTAACATCATCTACAAAAAGCCCGACAAGAGCATCGGCACGGTTGCCGCGACTATCGACGGCACGGTCCTTGTCGCCGCCATCACCGGCGCGCAAAACGACCAGAGCGGAACGTGGCGGTTCCACGCGGCGGTATCTTTCACCGGTGACGACGCCCCGGTCATCGGCGACGTTGCAAAGGTTACCGTGAAAGATCGGTTTTACCGATGAGCGAACGGCCGCCGATACGCCAAGTGTCGCGACCGTGCCTCAAGTGCGGGTCATGGTACCGCCGTGGGGAAACATGTAATATCTGCGGTACCAGCCAGCCTGTTACCGAAATTCCTCCGGAGCGGCAGATGCCGGATCAACACGGCACCTTTGGAAAACATCACCGGAAAGAAAAGATAATCAGGTACTGACATGGCAAACGTCGCGATAATAATAAACGAGCAGAAGATCACCTGGGCGTCGGTGCAGATGGTGCGCCGCATGTGCGGCGGCGACTGGGACCAGACTATCGACGCGTTCTGGAAAGCGCGCAAAGCCACCGGCCGCAACGGCGTGATGCGGTACGTGCTGCGCGGGCTTGTGCCGAACGACAAGGGTGTGCTCTATAGCCTGCTGCCCTCGCCCGAGCGCGAACGCGGGCAGATGGAAAGCATCCGGCAATGGTGGATGGACGCGGTAGGCAGGGAAGCGCCGAAGAAAGGGGAGCCGGTACGGGCAAGGGTGGCGCTGAAGGAGATGCTGATGGAAATGGCGAGGGGGTTGTGAGGAAGAACAAACCATTTTAAAGGAGGATTTATGGCAACTTCTTATGAAATTATTTGGCAATTAACTGAAAAGGTATGTAAACTGCTCGATGGTCAGACAATCCTTGCTGCAAAAGAAGTGCTTAGAAAAGCGGGGAATATGATAGAGCAGACGAATACCGTCAGAACAATAAATAACGAGGTATTTAACGACCAGATAACGGCTCTTCAAAAAGGCGCTCGCGATATCGGCGAATCAATTCCGTAATTTCTGCCTTGTAAAAACCCGAGGTAAAGCTGGAAGAGTTTTTCTCGATGGCAATAAGCTTTTCTATTATCACATAATGGGAGGCAAGAATTTCTTCGAGAAGCTCGGTGCCGGATTTGTCGAGGTTCATGATGGGGGCCTTTCAGGAAGGGTTGTGGGTATTAGCATGCAAATAATGCAGATGTTTTTTTGAAGTTACTATTTTTTTTAGTTCGGACAGTTCACCGACACACAGTTTCAACTGATCCTCTATTTTGGAGAGACGGTCGTCAGTATTTTCAATTTTGTTTTCGGTGGTTTGTTTATATTCTCGATGTTTTTTTAAATCCGCACTAAATTCATCAAAGTCTTTTTTATAATCACCGGTAGATGGCAATGGCGGTATCCCTGTTGCCATAGAGCCAAACAATGAGAATCTATTCAACCTGTATGTTTCAACTATTTTTTCAATTATCTCTATCTTTGGCGTTAATTCCCCCTCAGCTATTCTAGATATTTCGACTTCATCTGCTTTTAAGTCTCTTGCAAATTCTACATATTTTTTTTTCCGGCTAAACATTAAAGATTTTATCCTTTGACATAATCCCGCATAAACATCTCCGTTTAATAGAAAATTCATATCAATATTGAAAACATCTCTCAGTCTTATTAGGCTATCGTCTCTTGGATTGCTTTGTCTGTCCCCCGTCGTCGTTAGCCATGAATTAACCATACTTGGTGAAACCCCTAATTTTTTTGCAAAATGCGCTTGAGCTTTTTTAGCATTCAACCCATATAACCCATTGAAAACATACCGGAAACGTTGTCTCATAGTAATTCTTTCGTAACTGAGAATAATTTTATTGACTTTATTCTCATTTGAGTATATATTTAAAAGGTAATCATTGTTTCACATTAAGTATAGATACGAGCAATGGAAAAATCAACTCAATTTAAAATAGCGCTCTGCCATTCTGGGCTCTCAATGCGGGATTTTGCCAGGAAGAATGGCTGCTCGATAACAATGATGAGTTTGGTCGTAGCCGGAAAACGCAAAAGCCGTCGCATCAGCGTAGCGTGCGAGCGGCTCGTCAAAAAAGAATTTAAAAAAATAACACAGCAGGCGCGGGGCGGGCAGGAGAACCGATGAAACGATCAACACGACTATACATCGCATTAAAACTCCAATCGATTACGATCAGAGAACTTGCCAAAAAGCTGCGGGCAACTCCTCGCATGCTTCGTTTGGTGTTATCTGGGGAACGAAAGAATAACCGCATTCTGAATGATATTGATGGGTTCACTAAAACGGTTTTCCAGCAAATGGCAAATCTGTCAGAGGTCCAGATACAAAACGCGGGGCCTGGCGGGTGCGCAAGCGGCCAGCGGAAAACCTCCTGTATCCGGTGAAACCCCGCGTTTTAATTCATAATAAAAAGGGGAGAGTATGAATCAATCGTCAAGAGAAAGAATAATGCGGCTCAATGCGAAGCTATCGGAACTTCGCAAGGTGGTTCGTCTGCTCATGGCAGACCGGAAAAATCCACAAAACTTGCACGAAACGATTATTAAGGACCTGAAGATGAGGGTTAGATCTCGTACCTGTAAGTGGAACAATGCCTACGAAATAGCAGATGCATTACGAAGCGAGGGAGTATTAAAGGCCATTATTGAGTTCCTGGAACAAAAAGAAATTCCACAGTTCATCAAGGAGGCCGCATGAAACCCCTTCCTGAAACCCGAAAAAAAAGCAACTGTTATTACCGGCAGGTAAAACGTTCCGCGAGAACGGCAATGTATTCGCTCTCATATTCTGAGAATGGCAAAATAGTCGGTTTCGATGTTTTTAAAATCATCATTAAACCAGCGGGAATAGTTTTGGGGAAACAGATTCCAGAGAGAGAGCACTTTCCATCCGACGAAGAATTCGGCTCGATTGCCTGGTCTTTTACTACCCGCGAGACCGCCGAAGTTAAATACAACGATCTTGAGCGGAGACCTTGAGGCGACAAATATGCCAAAGCAAAACCACAGCCCCATCAGAATCCCCCGTCTCACCATCTGCGACCAGTGCGGCCGGTCTTTCGAAACCATCGACGGCCAGTTAACGTGCACGCAATGCATGATAAAACCCCACCGCGGGCTGGCCGATTCACTACCAACGACAAAGGGGAGCAGTATGCCACAAGCCTGTAAAGAGAAGAGTTGTATCGACTGTAAAAAGTCGTATCAGCCGACATCGAACGTCCAGAAAAGATGTCCGGAATGCATGAAGGCGAAGAGTCATCACCCGGCCGTCAGGACGAAAAAGCTACTCCATGAAAAGACCGTGGCTGCCATGCCCGCCGCAAAAAAGCAGGCGCCCGCCGATCCCCGCCCGGCACCGCTTGCGCGGATCGCGGAAACGTTGCTCGACGTCTCCGGTGGCGAGCCGGTTGAAATGGTTATCGCGGGCATTCGGATCACGTTAGCAAAAGCCTGATCGTTTATCACAACGGGGTATAAATGAAACTGAACTATTTCTCCAAGACGAAGCGGACCAGGACGATGTCATGCTCCGAGCGGCAATTAAAACGGGATACGTTCCGCCCATATGCCTTCTATGCGGATCAATTGTCGTGTCCGAGCGCTTCGAAGGTAATGATCCATGCGCCGGTTGCAACGGCCCAAGGGAAAAATGCCAGGGCAGACCGAGAGCAACGCTCGATGTATCGTGTGCGATATATTCATCGAATAGGGAGGCCGCGTGAACGCTGAAAGGGCAGTTGTTCAGAACACTTTGCCGGATACGCAGGTTTCGGAGGAACCCGGAATGAACGAACTGCATCTCTACTGCAACCGCTGCAAAAAACCGCTGGCGAGAATACGCTCGGTTGACCGGATAGAGATCATCAATTCGTGCGAAGCGCTTTGCGCCGAATGCTCGATGATCCGGAGTGGCGCGGAGCTCATGCTCAAGGACAACGCGGCGATCATCAAGGAACTGAAAGAAGAGATTGCGGCGCAGAACAGGCTTATCGTGACCGGGAGTTTCATCTAATGTCGTTGTTTTCGATTGAACGCATGCTGATAGCCATCGCGCGCGGCCTGTACGGCGACATAACGCCATGCTCGCGGCGAGAAAACCTGATGGCGTGTTTCGATATTCAATACGGACGCATGTACCTGTATTTCAACACTACCGATAATTCGACGCGCGTAGTAAGCGCCAACATTACGACTATCCCAACCGGTAATATACTAATAGGTAAAGGGCACTGAAATCATGGCAATGCCGCAACCGGCCGAACACGTTGTGCATGATATCTGGCTACCCGCAGCCGAAACCGCTTTTCTTCTCGGCATATCTATTCGTCATCTGCGGCGTAAATGCGAAGCAGGAGATTTCGTCACGCGTCTCGAACACGGCAATGGCGGCGCTGGTTACCGCGTGGCGCTGTCGTCGCTGCCCGATGCCGCCCGCCTGCGCTATGCATCCAAGTCGTCAGGCCAGGTTGAAGCTCTTGACGACGATTCTACGGCAGATCTTGACGATTACTCCTCCGCGCCCGAATACAACCGCCGCAAGGCCGACAAGTACGCCACACTGCTCCGGCAGTTCGAGGGACTCAAGGGTACGGCGCTGCGCAATGCTATCGCGGTATGGAACGATCAACACCCGGAGATGAGCACCTCGTACGTAAGCATATGCAACGCTCGATCAAAGCGCATCTCCCTCGTCGGACTCTGGGGTTCCAGGTGCGGGTCGAGCTCCGTCGACCAGTGGTCAGCCGAGTACGACTATTTCAAGGGGCTGTTTCTGATCGAAGGCGGGCCGTCGCTTTTTACCTGCTGGCGCAAGGTGCGCGGATACGCATTATCAAACGGAAAGTCTGTCGATGAGTTTCCACGGCCGCAGGCGTTCAAGCGCAAGCTCGACCGGGAGGTGTCTGCGTCGTCACAGTACCTGGCCCGGTGCGGACATGCCGCATGGAACCGCAAATATGCATCGTTTGTCAGTCGCGACTACAGCGCGCTTAGCTGCGGCGAGGTATGGGTAAGCGACCACGCGCAAATTGATGTGGCAGTACTCTGCAAGGACGGAAAGGTCCGTTTCCCGTGGGTGACGGCATGGTGTGATTTTAAATCAGGAAAATTCCTGGGCTGGATGGTCCACGCCGACGATCCGAACAGTGATCATATTTTCCTTTCCTTTTATTATGCTGCCATGAAATTCGGCAGGCCAACCGACGTGATTATCGATAACGGGAAAGATTACCGCTGCCGCGACTTCGCCGGCACGCGAAGAATCCGCGTCTCGGGAGATGAAATAAAAACCACCTCCATGCTCTCACATCTTAAAATAACGCGCCATTTTGCTTTGCCGTATAATGCGCAGACAAAGCCGATAGAGCGACGATTCCGTGAAATCAAGGAGCAATTTTCCAAGCACATGGTCGGGTATCGCGGCGGTAACGTCACCGAGCGCCCTGAAAAATTAAAAAAGGAAATCCGCGATGGAGCGATTCTTACCATCGACGAATTCAGCGGCATCTTCGACGACTTCATCGAGATGACGTTAAACCGGTCGGTATCGATGGGTAAAAACCTGCTTGGGCAATCCCCCGATCAATTATGGTCAAAAGAGTTCACGGTAAAAAGGGAAGTCGGCAAGGATGAGCTGCGCCTGTTCTGCATGCGCACATCTGAACCGGTTACTATCGGTCGCAATGGCGCTTACGACAGCAACCTCGGCGTCACCTACTGGGGTGAATGGATGGCCGCATGCAAGGGAACGAAAGTGTACCTGCGTCGCGATCCCCGCGACTATGCCGAGGCCTGGGTTTTTAGCGCGGCAAACGACGAATACATGGGCATGGCACGGGACAGCATGTTCAATGCACCGGCGCTGGCCCGTACCGAAGTCGAGCATGCGCAATACCGCAGCGCACAGGCCGCAAAAAATCGTTCCGCTAAAATCGAACGCGCCTATATCGACAATCTTACTTCTGTTAAGCCTATGGAAAAGATGATGTATTCCGCGGCGGCATGCGCAATCGACGGCGCCGCCCCGGACGACGACCCGAAAATCATCAGCACAGACGACACCGAAATGGGCCGCGTAATCAAACAGCGGTCCGCGGAAGAGGCCGATCGAGTTACCGGAGGAATTGCGCCCGATATCATGCGCGACGATTCCCGGGTATACATGTATGAATATCAAAAATACGAGGACGAGCTGAAAGAGGCGGTCTAACCACACTTAACGCAGGGGAGCTTATGAGCGACATACGAGGAAAGATCACGCGAGCGATCGCGGAAGGGCACACCAGTCAGTCTGAAATAGCCCGAGGGTGCGGGTTTTCATCGTCGGTTGTTTCTTCCTACCTGTCAGGCGCCTACAAGGGCGACCTGGCGAAGACGGAAGCAGCGCTGGCCGATTACCTGGTCATTCTCGACCAGAAGAGGACGTATGAACGGGTGGTGATTCCGTTCGTTCAAACGACGGTGTCGAAGGCAATCCACGAGATCCTGACGGCCTGTATAATTGACGCTGAGTTCGGGGTCGTTTGCGGGCACAGCGGCCTGGGCAAGACATTCGCTTTGAAGCAATACAACAAGATCCGGCCATCGTCGATTTTAATTGAGGTGGACCCGACCATGAACCAGGCTGATATGTTAGCGGAGATCTGCGCGGCATTGAAATTGCCCGGTGGAGGGTGTAACACCATGATGAAAATGGTCATCGACCGTTTTTATCAATCTGACCGGCTGCTCATTGTTGACGAGGCAGAATACCTGTCGCCGAAATGCCTGAATACCCTGCGGCGTATCCACGACAAGGCCGAAATAGGCGTGGTGCTGTGCGGCATGCCGCGGCTGGTATCTAATCTGCGGGGTAAAATGAACGACTTCGCGCAGCTCCATCTCAGGTCCGGCCATTACATCAATCTGAACAATATCCAGACATGCGATACCGAGGCCATTGCGAAAACCGTTATTAAAAATCCCTCCGGTATTATCCTTAAAAAATTGCACGAGGAGTGCAGGGGTAACGCGCGAATTCTGAGTAAAATTCTCAAACGCAGCGTCCGGGTTTCGAAGCTTAACGATACCGAAATTGACACGGGCATCATTCACCAGATTGCGCAATCGCTCATCATCTGAGGAGGTAGTATGCAAGTGCGTCAAAATATTGTTGGTAACGATGTCATCGGCCAGATAGTGACCGGCGATCTACCCGCTGATTTAAGCAACCGTGACCGCCGGGCCGAGGCGACCGATCGCCTGATGGTGTCCAGGTCGCGTGTTTTGGTTATGCGGGGCGGACAGATACGGCAGAATGGCCGATCGATGCTTTTCGTATCGGGAAGCTACAGGAAAATGGCGGCATGAATATCATTAACAATGCGCAGAAAGCGAAAATACATGTACTGAAAACGCTGCTGCGCCTTGATGACGACCATTACCGCAGCATGCTCTTTGAAGGATATCGCGTAAGGTCATGCGTGCATCTGAATATGGTCGACGCGGCCGATCTTATCAGAAAAATGGAGGCCTGGGCATATTCGGCAGGAGTGCAACGTAACCGTGCTAAATACGACCAGTGTAACGGCAGGGACGACGATATGGCTACCGCGGCGCAACTGCGCAAGATCGACGTTTTATGGAGGCAGGTGTCACGCCAAACCACCGCTAAAGACCGTGGCGCGGCACTCAACAAGATGATCAAGCGTATCACTGGTATCGACGATATCCGGTGGATAGAAAAAAGACATGTAGGTAAGATTTTAAACACCATTAATGCCATGTTAAACCAGAAAAAAAAGGAGGATGAACGTGCCACACGCGACAATGGACCAGATAGAACGGGCGGCAAGGTCATATTCGGATGCATATCGGGATCTGGGGGATCTCGCGCGGAACCTCGAATCGGAAGTTCAGGATATCAGGAACCAGCATATGCGGGCCATCAGGTCAGCCATGGCATCGGAAGCTAAACGTAAGGAGGAACTGACCGGCCTTATAGAGTCGGCGCCGGAGCTGTTTGAAAAACCGCGCACGCAGATATTCCATAACGTGAAGGTCGGGTATAAGAAGGGTAAGGGGTCGATCGAAATAGACAATCCGGACCTTACCATTGAACTCATAAGGAAGAACTTTCCCGATGCTGCTGAAAATCTGATAACGGTAATGGAGTATCCGCGTAAAACGGAAATTGAGCGGCTCCCGGCATCAGACCTCAAAAAGATCGCATGCCGCATCGAGGGAGACGGAGAGGTGGTCGTTGTAAAATCGATCGACGGCGACACGGAAAAATTGATACGGGCGCTGAAGGTTTCTGAGAAGGAATAGTCGTTCAACATACGCATGATTAAGTAAAAACTTCATCATGCGTATAGTTGTCGCTGAATATGAACATGTTGAACCAGAGGAGGTAATAATGTTTTCTCATGAAATACGATTGCGAATGGTTGCGACACTTACGCAGATCACAAGCGCCTGTGCGTCAATCCGTGGTGCGATAGATCTGCCGGAGTTACCGGATGAATCATTAATAGACACTATTGTCTCGTGCACGGAAAAAATCCGTTCTGACGCGGAGGCGTTAAAAAGCGAGAGCGGCAGGATTGATTCAAATGTGGCAAACGGTATCTGTGAATTTCTGAGTGTTAAGCATAGTATCTGCGTGAAACCGTGTGGAGAATGCCCGACGCCCAATCGGGTGGATTGCGGCGCGCGGTGGGCAGATGGACATCCCGACCATTTAGGGCCTTGTTTACATCTTACCAAATCTGCATAATATGGCTACAGACCAAACAACGGAAACATCACAGAAATTAAGAATCCTGCACCATTTGCAGGCACACGGCGAAATTACACCAATGGACGCATTAAATTTGTATGGCTGTTTCAGGCTAGGCGCGAGGATTTACGATCTTCAACGCGACGGTCATCTTATTGAGCATTCTATGTCAAGTATCGGTAATAAAAGATTTGCTGTATATAAGCTGGCGAAATGTGATGGTAATGGGCAATTATCTTTTTTGTGAGGTTTAATATGAGAGAAAAATTTGAGTCGTATTTAAGTGCAATTAAACCTGAGGATATGCCGACTTCGGATCTGCGAGATATCGCTAAAGAGTTTGGTGTAACTATGGCATTAAAAATGGTAAAGGAGTTTGGCGGATCAATTTTTTATATCCCGAAACTGGAACGATTCAAGGCGCAGATTGAATTGTTTATCAAGGAAAATTATAACGGGCATAACTCCCGCGAGCTGGCAAATGCATGTGGTGTTTCAATTCGTTATGTATATAGCATTTTAGCCCAGGAAAACAGTAATAAATCAGGTGTAAAAACATACCAGGAATCACTGCTTTTTGATGGGGTTGTTAAATAAAAAAAGTGGACTTGTTAAATAAAAAAGGTCGGACATGCCCTTGTTAAATAAAATTCTCAATTTATCGCAAAATATCTTACAATAATATGAAATTAGATAAGTTAGCAAAGGTAGGACATTTTAAAAATGATGTCCGACCTTTGTCCGACCTTTCGTGTTCAAAGGTCGGACATTTTTACCCTCAAAATCACATTAACGACCAATAAACACCGCATTAACCTGCCTTTTACATATATTTCAATTCATGTGATAAAAACGGAAAAAAACCGGCAAAAGCGGCAAAAATTTCATTTTAAATAAAGCACTTAAAAATCCTCGCAAGTTATTAAATTATAGTGTGTTGTAATTTATTCTTTATTAAAATTGCATTTTCAATCTACCTCAAAGGCTATAGCTGGACCATTCCCGTAGCAAGGAGGTACAGTGCCTCCCCCTTATCCCCTTCCATGAAGAGCACCTGATTCTTTGCGTACTCACGCACCGAGGCGATCGCGCTGATCATCTCCTTGCTTTTTTTGGAAAACTGGCCGAACAGGTCGGTATTGGTGAGAAGGGGAAGAATGTTCATGGGGTTATTTCCAATTTTAGTCGGATGTGGGGCTGCCGTGCACAGTAAAGGGTGTTGCCGGACAGGAAAAATACTATTTGAAGGCGGCTGAAAGGTATCTGTCAGGCGCACCGTTTGGATGAAAACCGGCAGCGTATTGCATCGCTGCTCAAATCTGTTCCTGATCCAGGAGTGATACGTTCCAGGCGATCCGGGCCGAAAATATTTTACCACCCTATCCGCAGTGAGCCGTTGCAGGAGAATCCGGGTCAGTTAATCGATTCAGCCGTTTGAGGAAGCCAAGCGTCAAGACCATTTCCGGATCTTGACGCTTGCTTCGCAACTGCACGGATCGCAAGATTCAGAAAGAAGCGGCAGCAATGGCACGGCTTGCCGCCAGAACGAATCTTGTGTGCAGCATTGATAAAAAGTGCCCGCCGAAAAGCGGGCACAGGCAGGGTAGTGACTGACGCAAGGGTACCAGCAGGATGCCACACCATCCCTGGCGCGAGTGCATTCCATACAAACAACGTGCAGTACCTGCATCCATGTCCTAATAATGATTCATCCCGTGCAGCGCAACCGGCCCACTTCAGACCGGTTTCACGCTTTTTTCAAGGACGTGGCGGATGCGCTGTTTCCTATCTTCAGGAAGCAATCGATGGAACGTTTATGCAAACAGTAGAATTCCATCGCTTTTTCGCATCGATGGATACGATCGCGCGATTCCCCGCACTGCGAGCAGTTTTTTTCCGCAGCGCCGCACGCCAGCGCGCAATCGATCAGATGAACCGTATTGAGAATATCGCGAAGCGGCAGCGGGCAGCACTCGCAAATCTTCCGCACATACCGTTCGTTGACATTGATGGTCCTCGCCCATTCTTCAACCGATCCGGGTTTGCTTTCGATGAGCGCATCGATGACCTCACGGTAACGGGCATGCTGATACCGGTCCGCGCCGAAGAGAAACAGGGAGGGCGCCAGGAAACGGTTTAAAACGGCAAGGAAAAAATCACGGTCCAGCGGCACGGGCTTGTCGAATACCCACGTCGCGCCCAGGGACATGCAATAAGCGCTTTCCTCCATGGAGGCGCGACCGCTCATGATGATGATTGGCAGGCGGCCGCCGTACTTTTTCACCAGGTAATACTGGTCGCCTGCGCAATCGGTCAGCCCGAGATCGCAGAAGCACAGATGGTAGGGTCCTCCATTGAGGCAATGCTCGGCCTCCCGCGCCGATCCGACGGCATCGATCTCGAAAATCGGAAGGGTTTCAAACACCGCTTTCGCCAGAGCACGTATGGAGTATTCGTCATCAACAAGGAGAATCCTGAAGGCCTTTCTGAAAACGGCAGCCATCATACATTCCGTCAACGTCTTCTTCTTCATACCCTTTTCCCTGCCTCCTTCGCCAGGGACCTAAACAGATCCCGGCAATTCTCGCGGCCGCGCCCTCCCGTCAGACAAGTTATATACGTTTCCGGACAGGCACGAGTCAACCATTATTATGTTCCCGCAGCGCTGCGGAGCGAAAAAGGTGTTTTAGGACAAGCCGCTAGCGCCGCCGCCATTTCTTTTGTTGCTTGGGGTGGTGCTTTAATT
>JAFGOU010000561.1 GCA_016926315.1 Chitinispirillaceae bacterium | reverse complement strand
GGACCGGTAAATACCCGAACCCTGGCTTCCGAGATTTCCGCACGAAACATATACGATATCGGGATTCTGCGGATGCAGGGCCACGTCAACGGCCATGAGCACGGTGTGTACCTGCTCCCAGGTCGCGCCGGCATTAACGCTCCTGAAGGTCCCTTCCGAGGTCCCGGCGATCACCACCTGAGGATTCCTCGGATCGATCCGCATCGCGAGCACGCCGCGCTCCTGGTTGTAGCTCCAGTCAAGACTCTTTTTCCAGGTCGCGCCGCCGTCCTGGGTCTTGAGTATGCCGATGCCGTAGCTGCCCCGCGTGGAGCGCTGGTTGATCCCGCCCGTCGATTGCTGGTATCCGTATACCTCTCCCGTGCCGATGTAGATTTCCCGGGAATTCTCAGGATTGATGGCAATGGCATTGACCCCGAGCACCGGGAAGCCGGTTTCAATCTTTTGCCAGGTATAGGAGCTGCCACTGACCGTCATTTTCCAGAAACCGCCGCTCGCTGCGCCGGCATACACGATGTTCGGGTTTTGCGGATCAACGGCCAGCGCATTGGTCCTGCCGCCCTGGGTGCCGGGACCCATGCTTTCCCATGAACCGTCGTAAAAAGCAGCTTTTTTCGCGGCCATTCGGCGCGAATATTCGTAGGCCGCGTAAAATCCGTCTTTCCTTTCGCTGCCCGGATAGGAGCGCTGGTCAGAAAGAAAATTCAACGCTGCAAGGGCTTCCTGCCGAAACCCGGTTCCCTGCACCGCCATGGCACGATCTCCGGCATGGAGAGCGCCGGTGTTCTGGTGTGATGAACGGATGATCATGCCTGTCATGCCGCCGAAAAAAACAAGCACGCCGATGGCGAGCGTAATCGTGATGAAAGTCCGCGGTTTCATAACCTGCCCTCCAGGTTAAAGTGATTGGGTATCCGCGTTTTTTTCCTGAATATCAGTAATATAGACCGGTTTGCCGGCTTTTACCAGAAATTCGGCCTGTAACTGGAATTTTCAAGCGCCATTCCGGCCGATGAGACGTTATAACCGCTATCTGTCGAGGTCCAGGAAAAACGAGCGGTATTCCATCGTTGACTTATCCGGGAGGAGAGATGGTCATGAGAATTGTATTCCAAGGAATAGTTAGTGTCTGTCCGAAAAGTCCTCTTTGTGACGTCATACCGGCCTGCCTTCGCCGTAGCGGCTTCGCGCAGGCAGGCGCAGGCCGGTATCCAGGTCCTTTTTATTGCGTAAAATCATGGATTCCGGCTTTCGCCGGAATGACGACCTTGTGACAGTGAGGGTTTTCGGACGGACACTATTTATAAAGAAATCAGGGTAACTCCGGATGATCAAACGTATCGAGAAGTTGAAAGAGCTGTTTCCGGATGAAGGGAAATGCGGTCTTGAAATCACGCATCTCCTCAGCCGGTTGGACATAGAGACTTTCTGATACCAGATCGCTGGTGCATGCTGCGGCAAATCGCTCCACACCTTCCGGCGTAGCCTCGATGTGGTACTGGAGCGCAACGGTCCGGGTGCCGTATTCAAAGGCCTGGTTTTTTGTCGCTTTGCTGAAGGCGGTCCATCGCGCGCCTTTGGGAAGGTCGAAGGTGTCGCCATGCCAGTGGAACGCGGTGAAGGAGGAGGGCCACCCCCTGCAGAAGGGAGAGGCGGCGCCATCGGACGTCAGCGAGACCGGAAACCAGCCGATCTCCTTGCACGGGTTTTTATGGACCCGCGCCCCGAGCGCGCTGGCGATGAGCTGCGCGCCAAGACAGACGCCGAGCACCGCTTTGTCCTGCCCGATCGCCCGGCCGATGATTTCCTTTTCCGGGGCAAGCCACGGGTAGCGCTCCTCATCGTAAACGCTCATCGAGCCGCCCATGATCACAAGCATGTCGAAGGAGTCGGGACCGGGCAGCGGCTCCCGGTCGAATAGCCTGGTGGAGGTCACGGTATGGCGGCGCAGCGACGCCCATTCGAGGATGCTGCCCGGGTCTTCGATGGTTTCGTGCTGGAGATAGTGGATTTTCATCGGGTCACCTCAGATACTCATGTATCGCCTTTGCCGCCTCACGACCCTGAAAGATCGCCCTGACCACAAGCGACGCGCCGCTGCCGGCATCTCCTGCCACAAACACCCCTTTATCGGAGGTCTGGAAAGCGGCATCGAACTTTATGTTGCCGCGATTGTCAAAGGCAACGCCGAGATCGTCGGTAAGCCGGTTGTGTTCCACATGAATGAACCCGAGCGCGAGAAGCACCAGGTCGACCTTGAGGGAAAAATCGCTGCCGGTTACCTCGACCATTTTCTGACGTCCGGTTGCCCTGTCGGTCTGCCAGTCGACGCGGGTGAAGTGCGCCTCCTCGACCGCGATGTCCTTTCCGGAAAACAGCCGGGTCTGGATCCCCCAGTCACGAACGCATCCCTCCTCGTGGGAGCTTGAGGTACGCATGATCCGGGGCCAGGCGGGCCATTCGGGGTTCCATGGTTCTTTCCATTCCCGGGGTCGGGGCATGATCTCGAACTGGTGAACTTTTCTGGCGCCCTGGCGGTTGGCCGTGCCCACGCAGTCCGACCCGGTATCGCCGCCGCCGATCACGAGAACGGTCTTGTCTTTTGCCATAATCGGCCTCTCGCTGATGGGTTCACCGGCATTGCGGCGGTTTGATTGTGTCAGATAGTCCATGGCGAAATGGATGCCTTCGAGGCCGCGGCCCTGGACCTGCAGGTCGCGCGGCTTTCCGGCGCCCATGGTGAGCAGGATCGCGTCGAAGGTGCGGCGGAGATAGTTGACCGAAATGTCCTCGCCGATGAGCACGTTGGTTTCGAACGTCACACCCTCGGCGGCCATTTGGGCGAGACGCCGGTCGATCACCCATTTTTCGAGCTTGAAATCCGGAATGCCGTAGCGGAGGATACCCCCGTCTTTTGCCGCTTTCTCAAAAACGGTCACTGTATGTCCGACGCGCCGAAGTTGCTGCGCCGCGGCAAGGCCGGCCGGGCCGCTGCCGATGATAGCGACTCGCTTGCCGTTTTCCCGTTGCGGCGGGCGCGGGACCACCCATCCCTGGGCAAAGCCGTGTTCTATTATCGCCAGCTCGATCTGCTTGATGGTCACCGGCGCGCTGTTGATGGAAAGCGTACAGGCGGTTTCGCACGGCGCCGGACAGACCCTCCCGGTGATTTCAGGAAGGTTGTTGGTCGCCTCCAGCCGCTCCAGCGCCTCTCTCCACTCTTTACGATAGGCAAAATCGTTCCATTCGGGTATCAGGTTATAGACCGGGCACCCCAGCGCGTGGCAATAGGGAACGCCGCAGTCCATGCAGCGGGCGCCCTGCCGCGAAAGCTCGTCGGCGGGCGGGAGCCTGGTACACTCACGGTAATCGGCAAGCCGCTCGGCAACGGGTCGATACGACCCGGTGATACGTTCATATTCTAAAAAACCGGTTGTTTTTCCCATCAGCGGAATACCTCCTCGGTGATCGGTACGACTTCGGTTTCTTTTGATTCGGCCTTCTGCAGCCGCTCCAGCGCGCGCTGATAATCGATGGGCATGACCTTGACAAACTGCGGGGCCATTTCCGTCCAGTCCCTGACGATGCGGGCGGCGTATTCGCTGCCGGTGTGGCGGACATGGTCGCTGATCAGTTCGAACAACTGGTGTTCGTCCTGTTCGGTCGCCACCGGTTCAACGTTCACCATTTCGAGGTTGCACTTGGTGTCGAAGAGCTGGTCCTGGTCGAGCACATAGGCGATGCCGCCGCTCATGCCGGCGGCGAAGTTCACCCCGGTCCTGCCCAGCACGACCACGACGCCGCCGGTCATGTATTCGCACCCATGGTCACCCACGCCTTCGACGACCGCGATGGCGCCGCTGTTGCGCACCGCGAACCGTTCGCCCGCCATGCCGTTGATGAATGCCCTGCCGGCGGTCGCGCCGAACAGGTTGACGTTACCGGCAATGATGTTGTTCTGGGGGCGGAACGTCGAGCTCTTGGGCGGATACACGATCAGGGTGCCGCCGGAAAGCCCCTTGCCGAAATAGTCGTTCGCGTCGCCTTCCAGTTCAAAGGTAATGCCCGGCGCCAGAAAAGCGCCGAAACTCTGGCCGGCGGATCCGGTAAATTTACATTTGATAGTGTCGGCGGGCAGGCCCCTGGACCCGTAGCGTTTCGACACCTCGGCGCTCAGTGTCGCGCCGACGGTGCGGTTGCAGTTCCTGATGGAGGCGAAAAGGCTGACCGGCGTCTGGCTTTCAAGCGCTTTTCCGGACTGTTCGATCAGTTCCGGATCGAGAGAGAGTGAAAAATCGTGGACCTGCTGCACGATGCAGCGCCGCGGAGTCTCACGGGAGACCGACGGCTGCGCGAACACGCGGGAGAAATCGAGCCCTTTGCTCTTCCAGTGGCCCACCGCATCGGCAACGTCGAGCAGATCGACGCGGCCGACCAGTTCGTCGATCGTCCTGAAGCCAAGGCCTGCCATGATCTCCCGGGTCTCCTGGGCCACGAAGCGCATGAAGTTGACCAGGTGGTCGGCCCTTCCGAGAAACCGTTTGCGCAGCGCCGGGTCCTGGGTGGCCACGCCTACGGGACAGGTGTTCAAATGGCACTTGCGCATCATGACGCAGCCGAGGGTCACGAGCACGATGGTGCCGAACCCGTACTCCTCGGCCCCGAGCATGGCGCCGATCACCACGTCGCGGCCCGTGCGCATCTGGCCGTCGACCTGCACCCTGATCCGGTCACGCAGGCGGTTGAGTACGAGCGTCTGCTGTGTTTCGGCAAGACCGATCTCCCAGGGCACGCCGGCGCATTTGATCGACGAGAGGGGAGACGCGCCGGTGCCGCCGTCGTGGCCGCTGATCAGTACCATGTCGGCTTTTCCCTTGGCCACGCCTGCGGCAACGGTCCCGACGCCGACCTCCGAAACCAGCTTGACCGATATCCGGGCCCCGGGGTTCGCGCTTTTAAGGTCGAAGATGAGCTGAGCGAGATCCTCGATTGAGTAGATGTCGTGATGAGGCGGGGGAGAGATGAGCATAACCCCGGGCGTGGAGTGACGCACCTTTGCGATGGTCTCGTCTACCTTATAGCCGGGCAACTGACCGCCTTCGCCGGG
>JAFGOU010000560.1 GCA_016926315.1 Chitinispirillaceae bacterium | reverse complement strand
TGCGAGCTACAGTACCTTATGCCGGAAAGCCATTCAATAACTTACTTCCGGCTTTGCCGGCTTAGAAAGAAGATACCCCTTATGAGCGTTGCCTGGAAATCGGTTCTTGTTCTCCTTGGTTCACTTAGCATTATCGATGCCGCTCCGGTTCTCCTTAAAACTGTTGATATCAGTGCAGCAGGAACCGGAAAGAGAATGCTTCTTGGTGATGTAACCGGAGATGGCCGTCTGGAGATGGTAATGATGCAGGCGGATAAAATGGACGATGACCGCTACATCGGGCACGAAGTAAACTGTCTTACCGTTTACACAGTGGATGGAACACGCCTTTGGCAGAAGGGGAATCCGTCAGCAGGCGGTGCTGCGGGATCGGACATTGCCGCACAGGTTTATGACATAGATCAGGACGGCTGGAATGAAGTGCTTGCATGCATGAACGGGCGGTTCAGGGTGTTTGATGGGAAGACCGGAACGGAAAAATATTCTTTCCCATACCCTCATCAGAATGCCCACGACTGTATTATCATTGCCAATGTAACCGGTACCCCAAAACCCCAGGATATCATTTTGAAGGACCGATACAACCAGATCTGGGCCATGGACAGGACGGGGAAGCAGTTATGGACCTATCGCGGCAATACAGGCCATTTCCCATGGCCTTTTGATTTCGACAAGGACGGTCGCGAGGAGATTATTTGTGGATTTGACTATCTTACTCCGGATGGAAAGAAAGAGTGGTCAATGGACCAATCCGGGCATGCTGATTGTATCTGGGTTGGAGACATCGACCAAAATCCCGCCAATGGAACGGAAATCGCCGTTGGTGGAGACGATGTAACCGTTTATCGCCAGAACGGCTCTTTGTTCTGGAGAAATAATCAGCCTGTAGAGCCTCAGAATATCGCTATTGGAGATTTTCTTCATGATCAACAAGGGCTGGAAATCGGCGGACAGGATCGCGTTGACAGAGGAACGCCGGGAAGCGAGGCGATTTTTGTGCTATCAAGCACGGGTAAGACAAGTTATTACCAGACACGTTCGGGCTGGGGTAGCATAGCGTACTGGTGTCAAAACTGGGACGGTATCGGTTCGGACCATATCATGATATGGCGCGGTCCCGAGAGGCCGGCCCTTTATGATGGAAAAATTCAGAAGGTCGCCTCCTTTAACGAGGGATATATGATGACCGGAGACCTGAACGGCGATGGGAGAGATGAAATAATCACGTTTACGGAGTCCAACGCGTATATCTATTCAAGCAGCACCGTTGATTTATCCAAAGCGGCTCCCGGGTGCCCTGCCCCCCGGCAACAGCAGAAGCGTCATTATAATTTTACGCGATACTGGGGAGGTGAATATACAAAGCAGCATATTTCCTCAACGTCAAATTCCGTTTACGCAAGAAGTGATGGCCCGCGGAATGTCATAATAACGCCTGTTTTTTCGGCGCATCGTCCGCTACGGTCACGCGGACCCGGTTCGATAATAACGGCAGAGATGTATTCCATAAACGGCAAGCGGGTGGAACTCGGTCCTGATATAGGTGTACCCGTAGATTCACGCGTGAATGGATATTACCTTTTAAAAACAGTCCTGAATGGCCATTCCGATATACGGAAATGAACGATTGTCGAATAAAAAACCACCATTAAGGGGAGCGGGATTATGCACAAACAAGAAGTATCATGGCTTATAAAAAGGATATCCGTATGAAAAGAGCGCATTTGATAAAACTGGCGATTATGTTATTAGTGTCATCGATTGTGGGAACTGCGGCTAGTGCCTATGCGCCGCCGGCTACCAACCGCGTTGAAATGGATTTTAATGGTAACTGGAAATACTATCAGGGCGATGCCACCGGGGCCCAGGCCACGAGTTTTTCCGATGGCTCATGGGAGTCGGTTGTTTTGCCTCACTCCACGAAATTCATTACACCGGATGATTTTTCGAACTATAATGGTATCTGCTGGTATCGCAAGCATTTCCAGGTCGATAACGCATTCAACGGGCGAAAGGTCTACCTCCAATTCGGCGCGGCAATGCAGGCCGCCAACGTGTATATAAACGGGACGCAGGTCGGCGCGCAGCATGCCGGCGGCTACATGGAATTTACCCGGGACATCACAAGCGCGTTGGTCTACGGCGGTGATAATGTCGTTGCGGTCAAGGTAAACAGCAACGCCAGTGCGGATTGGGCTCCGGGCAAGGCCGGGGTTGATTTCAAGTACTACGGAGGGCTCTACCGAGATGTCGTTATGGTGGTGACCGACAAACTTCACGTAACCGACGCGGTTTTCGCCAACAAGGTGGCGGGCGGCGGAATTTACGTCACCTACCCGTCAATATCGTCGGGTTCAGCGGCGATAAATATAAAAACTCATGTGATCAACGAAAACGCCGGCGCAAAGACCTGCACGGTCTTCACCGAAATTGTCGATGCACAAGGCGCTGTTGTCGGAAATCCTTCGACTACGGTTACTGTCAATCAGGGCGTGGACACGACGGTCAGCCAATCCGCAACTATAAGCAACCCTCGCCTGTGGCACCCGAATACCCCATATTTGTATACCGTGTATACCACGATTAAGGACGGTTCCGCGCCGGTTGATTTTTATAAGACACGAATCGGCCTCAGGACCATCCAATGGACGCGCAATCAGGGGCTGCTGATCAACGGCGCGCGGTTGAAAGCTCAGGGTGTCAACGTGCATCAGGACCTTTACGGGCTGGGCAACGCGATCCCGAGACGGGCGATCTATTTTGAGGTTAAAAGGGTAAAGGAAGCGGGATTTCAGTTTATCCGCGGTTCACACTACCCCCATCACCCCGCTTTTTACGATGCCTGCGATGAATTGGGCATCCTGGTCCAGAACTCCATAACCGGATGGCAGAACTACGTCACTACGACGACGTTCAGCAACAATTGCCAGGCCGAGACGAAAGCGCTCATCCGGCGCGACCGCAACCATCCCTGTGTTGCCATATGGGAGACGCAGCTCAACGAGTCGAATTATACGACGGCCTGGGCGAATACCATGAACAATCTGGCGCATCAGGAGGGAACCCAGATCGTCACCTGCGGGACCTTATCGAGCGACCAGGGGGGGTGGTCGAAAGCGGGTACAAGTACCAACCCGGTATGGGATGTAATGATCGGCGCATCCCAACACGACGTTAGAAACAATTCTTCGTCGAAACCCGTTATTATCGCGGAATACGGCGATTGGGATTACGGCGGCACCACCTCGACCAGCAGAGTCCGCCGTGAAGGCGCGGAAGCGCCATTGCTTCAACAGGTCTATAACCTTCAGGAATCGCTCAATAAAAACCGCGCCCTTTCATGGTGCTCAGCCGACGGGTACTGGGTATGGAACGATTATAACGGCTGTTGGGCCGGGGTCATGGACATGTATCGTATTCCCAAATTTTCCTATTACTTCTACCAGAGCCAGCGCGATCCTTCGCTGACATCGGCCGCTTTCAATTCCGGGCCGATGGTATATATTGCCAACCGCTGGACCTCCGGTTCGCCCACAACGGTAAAGGTGTTCAGCAATTGCGATTCGGTTTCCCTGTATCGTAATGGCACGCTCATAGGAACCCGGAGGCCTGATAACGACGTCAACTGCGGCAGCCTTTCCCATCCGCCGTTTACCTTTACAAACGTTACTTTTGCGGCGGGAGAACTCAAGGCGGTGGGAAAAATCGGCGCCACGCAGGTAACCTTTATCCGGAATACTCCCGGGGCGGCCACGGCGGTAAAACTCAGGGCGGAAAACGATACGCTTTGGGCGGATGGAAGCGACGCCCGGCTCTTGTGGATCGATATCGTGGACGCCAACGGTACGGTCGTACCAAACAGCACCGCATCGGTTTCCGTGAACGCCAATAATGGCGCCAAAGTCATAGGCCCCGCGACGGTAGCCATGAAGGGCGGTCAATTGGCGGTATGGGTAAGGAGTACGACAGCTCCCGGCCCGGTTACCGTAACGGCAACGTCCGGCAGCCTTACCCCCGGGACCTATGCGTTGATAAGCAGGTCGCCGTCCGTGCGTATAGGCTATTCCGGGAAAGCGCCGGTGATGAATTCGCCGCTATCATCATCCACCTTCTTCCGGCTAGCTGGAGATAAGCTGGTAATTCCTCATGAGTTTCAAGGTACAATTCGCACTATCGCGGTCTATTCAATTTCAGGTAAATTGATAATGAGGGTGCCGTTAAAAACACAGTGCGTCGATCTGCGTAAAGATCTCGGAATATCAAGGGGAACATATATTATCAAGTTTGAAGCCAAAGGCTTAAGCGGATTGTAAGACCGACCGGGATGGCAAGAACGGTAGATTTCACTCGGAATCCATAGGTACGGTTTCTTATCGGGTACATCGCCGGCTGCTTCCAGAGCATTGACCGCTTTGCCTCGCTCGCCAGGGACAGTAATATTCCCCATTGGGCAGCCCACCCAAACGGTCTTCCCGATTCTCTACGTCATGATCCGTCACTAAAGATCGTCTGTGGCCTGAATATTCGGGTTTTTTCGCTTTTTACATAAATCCCATTGAATTTCGTCGATTTATTACATAAATTCAATTGAATTTCGCGTTTCAAATTTCGAATTTGATTTAAATCCGGAGGTTCCATGGTATCAGCACCCTTCTGGCTTCTCATTCTTATCGGCTGCAGCGCCGGTTCCGTCTCAGGCCTTATCGGCATCGGCGGCGGGGTCATCATCGTACCCGCGCTCATGTTCCTGGCGGGATATCCGCAACTCACCGCGGTCGGGACCAGTCTCGCCATCCTGCTGCCGCCCGTCGGCTTTGCCGCGGCGATCCAGTATTACCGTGGCGGCCACGTCGATGTACGGGCGGCAATCGTCATTGCCACAACGTTTTTTCTCTGCGCCTGGGGAAGCGCGTTTTTTGCGAAGAAAATCGACCCCGTTATCCTGCGGGTTGGATTCGGCGTGCTGACCATTGCCATAGGGGTGTATATCATCATAAGCGCGGGGAGGATGATACGGTGATTGCCGCTCATCGGTTCGATCTTTTACTAACCCGGCATAGCTGGATAAGAGTCTGTAGCTCACAAAATCTACGCAAAAAGCGTAGATTTTCTTCACACAGACTCTA
>JAFGOU010000559.1 GCA_016926315.1 Chitinispirillaceae bacterium | reverse complement strand
AGAAGCGGCGCCATGACCGAACACGCGGCAATCGTCGAAACGCCGCCCTCGATTCTGGGCGTCACGACGCTCATGAATTCCGAGCACGCCCGCTGGCGCGTGCTTATCCGCCGGCTTCCCGCAAGCTTTTCCGCCAGCGCGGCGAACGCCGGTGGCAGCCCGGCACAGGACGCGCCCCGGCCAAGGGCGGAAACCAGACGCCCCCACGAGGCGGAATAACTGCGGAACAGGACGGCCTTGCCGATGCCCAGGTACCAGACGATGATCGAAACGAGGAATATCGGATAGAGGACCCATCCGCCCTCGTTGAAGAGTTTGACGAACGCGTACATCATGGTCAATTCTCGGGAACCGTCCTGTCGAGTACCCGCAGGGACAGCGCCTCGATTTCCGAAAGCAGCCGCTCCTTGTAGTTCCGGAGGAAATCGTGGACAAACAGCGTGGGGATCGCGACCGCAAGACCGGTCTTTGCCGTGATAAGCGCCTCGGAAATGCCTCCGGCAAGAAACTTCGGGTCCCCGGTACCGTAATAGGTCACCGCGGCGAACAGGGTGATCATGCCGCTGATGGTGCCCAGAAGGCCCAGAAGCGGGGCCGCGCCCGCGATCACGGCGATGGTATTGAGGTTGCGATTGAGCACGGGAGCCTCCTGCATGATCAATCGGCGCACGGCAAGCTCGGCGCTGTCGCGCCTTTTCGGCGATTCGAGGCACGCCTCGACGATCCGCGCCATCAATCCCTTTCTGGATTTCACATACGTCAATGCCTGCGCCCCCTGCTGCCTGTCCATCAGCGAAAATGCCGTTTTGACCTGGGTGAAATACTTCCTGCGCCGGGTCCAGAACTGCACCGTTTTCTGCAGCACGAGGAGCAATGCCCATACCGGCAGCAGCAGGAGCGGGATCATGACCCATCCGCCCGCTTTTATCTGGGATTGCATCTCATGCCACAGTGAATTTTTCTGCCCCGCGATAAGCAGCTTGGCCTGCTCGTTCTGCATGACTTCGGTCATGACGGGCCCCGTCACGCTGCCGTTCTGTATCCACCGCGGCATCACCTCACTGATGAATGCATGCAATTCCGGCGACTGGACCGGTTCTATCGCGTAACGATCCGCGCCCAGATGCCCGGTCTGCCTGATCATATAGACCTTCCGGGAGGTATCCATGCCATAGGCGAACACGCTCCCGAAGCGCGCCAGCGAAAACGTGCGCGCCGCGCCGTCATCCGGAAGCAGCGTCTCCTGCGTGACCGACACGTTCCGTCCCGCGGCCATCGCCGCTATCCGGTAGCGCAGAAAAGCGTCCCACACCTGCAGCGGGTCGCCGTTCTGGCGGTAGAGACGCCGGACCCCTTCCAGATCGCTCCGCCGCCGCTCAAGGTCGACCGGGAACGCCTCGATGAGACCGTCGGCCTCCTTCTGCATCATTTCATCGAACCCCTGCTTTACGAACGCCCACTCGTCCCGTTTCTCCGCGGCGTTTTTCTTCGCGTCGCCCAGATTCTGCTCCCGTACCAGGACCTCTTCCTTGATTTTAGACAGATTGGTGAGCGCGGCCTCCTGCTGTTCCCGCAGCCGCTCATACGCCTCCTTGTCGGCTTCACGCTGTTCGACCGTGTGCTGCTTGAAGGAATACCGCTCCGCTATTTCGGTCTCCAGCGAATCACGGACGTCCTGGAGCGCCTCGTTTATCCCCGCAAACTCGGCCGCGAGCGCGTCCTTCTTCTTGTCGCGGGCGTGGACCGCGCCGGCAACGGCCAGCATGAGCGCGCATACGAATATCGTCCTCATTGCGCACCGCCCTTCTCCGCGCCGCCGGCAAGAGGAAGCGTGACGAAGTCAGGCAGCGACTTTCCCTCGCGAATGTACGCCGCCTTGAGCAATTCGGACGCGACCGCCGGGTCCTTGATGGTTTTCCATCCCGTGCTGTCCGCGCTGTACCAGACGGCGCACTCTTCCGCCTTGAGGTTCACGATGGCTTCAAAAAACGCTCCGATGCGCAGGCGATAGACCCTTCCGCGGATTTCGGGAATCGGCGACGATTCCTCGGAAACCTGGATGCTCCCCGTCACCTCCTCGGCGCGGGCCATGATCTGCTGCAACCGGTTGAGCGCTTCTACGTTGTCAATGGTTTTGTTCCGCAGCTCGTTTTTGAGGAGCGCGGCCGACGCGATCAGGTTCTGCCGGACTATCGGCGGAATGCTCTGGAGACCGGCGATGACCTGGTCGCACGAAACGGCGAGCTTCTCCCGCATCGCGTCCTGGCACATCATAACCTGCCTGGCCTGCGCGCCGGCATGGTTGATGAGCGCGGCGAGCGAGTCGTTCTTGCGCTGCTGCGCGGCGATCTGCTGTTTGATCGAGGCGGTCTCGTTCTTGAACGAAGCCAGCCGCTCGGCGGTGCGCTTGGTGTAGTTCTTGAACTCCTTCTGGTCCTTCTTCATGTCGAGCTTGTTCTTTTCCCGCTCGGTCTGAAGCTGCATGAGCTCCTTGCGCGCGCGTTTTATGTCGTTCTCGCTCACGGCCTGCTCCCCCGCGGCGAGCGAGAACGCGCAGCCAAGCATGCAGAGCGCACCAAGTAATCGTTTCATCCCGTTCTCCTTATCTACCGTTTTCTCAATGGTTGGATTGATACCCGGCGGCATGGCCCCGCGCCCTGAAAAGGCCCCACGAACAGCCCATGCCGCATATGAAGGAAATTACTTTTTCGCCACAAGCCGCAAATATCTCCATTCCAGCCGGTTAGGACCCGTGGCGTTCGCGTCTTCCGGTTCGGCACCCTCGTGCCGGAGGTACATGGTGTCCGGGTCGAAGCGAAGGATCTGATAAATGCTGACGCCGCTGCAATAGCCGAGGTAGTTGTCGTTGGACAAGGTCAGGATCAGGTTGTATCTTTTTCCGGTCGCGGTGTCGACAAGGAACCTTCTCTTGCCGGTCGCGCTGTCCTCCGGAGTAATGGAATCCACATCTATCTTCCAGGTTGCCGGGGTGTTCGGCGTATACGCATGGATCGTATCAGCGTAGATCGCCTGACTGGTGCCGAACAGCTTGTTGCACCACTTCCAGTTAAAGTAAAAATCTCCATGACAATCGTTTTTATAGGTAAACCCCCTCAACCCGAACACGTATTCGTCATCCAAAGCGCGGGGAGGCGGCTCGGATTTTACTCCTGTCAGCGACGATTTCCACCAGTACGAAACGGGATCGTTATAGTTGCTGGTGCCGTTTCCCAGGGAATCCTTCGGCGACGGCGGACCGTTGGCAAGCGCGCTGTCCGCGCTATCGATCTTCCACACCTTGCTCGCGACATCACACCCGCCCGACAGTATGGTGTAAAACCGGTTATTGCAGATTTTCGGATCGGTCGTCTCGATGACGAGCGACGCGCGGTTCGTGGTCGCGCCGCCCTTGTTGGACGCGGTCAGCGATACCGTATAGGTGTCCGCGAACGGGTAGTAGACCGTATCGACCATTTTCTGCGACAGCTTTCCGTTGCCGAAATCCCAGTTGATCATGAACCCTTCGGCCTTTGTTACCGTGAAGATGACGTTGTTCGGATCGCTCTGGCCGATGCTGAACTCGGGTCGCGGCGGCGGATCGCCGATCGAGATGGCCTGCTCCCCGCACCCGAACATCACACACGCTGCTGTAATTGCCGCCACTAGTCCGTGTCGTACCATGTACGTTCCCCTTTTTCTGGACCGTTCTTCCGGCCCCTCAATACGGGTTCTGGACGAGCTTATCGCACACGTCCAGCTCCAGTTGAGGAAGCGGGAAATATTCGTGCTTGCCTTCGACAAAACCGTTATCCGCGAGGACCTCTGCCGCCCTTCCCTGCCGCACCAAATCATAAAACCGGTGGCCCTCGAGCCCCAGCTCCACGCGCCGCTCGTGATAGATCGCCTGCCTGAGCTCATCCTGGTCGGTCGCGGTGACCGCCGGCATGCTGACCCGCTGCCGCACCTTGTTGAGCGATCCCAGCGCCGTGGGCGCGTCGCCGGTCTCGTTCGCCGCCTCGGCGTGGAAAAGCAGCACGTCCGCGAACCGTATGGACCGCCAGTTCGCCGGCGCGTTGCTTATGTTCGGCGCCGTGGCCTGGTATTCCAGCATGTACTTGCGCGCGCCCATCTTCGTGGGACTCATGCTGTTGTCCGCGCGCTGGTGCACGGGCGTGTTTTCGTAAATGATGTCCCCGTCGAAAACGACCGTCGCCTTCAGCCGGGGGTCGTTCTGCTCGAACTCATCCACGAAATCCTGGGTCGGGCAGTTGAAGCCCCAGCCCGTGAAAAAGGTGGCGTTTCTGCTC
This sequence comes from Chitinispirillaceae bacterium, assembly GCA_016926315.1. Next base: position 298 of record JAFGOU010000559.1, on the reverse strand, counting down.
CCCTGATAAATGGAGGTCTCCTGCCCTTCGTTTTCATCGCCGTACGCGCTGGTGGAGATCTCCAGGTGCTGGATCTCGAACACCGATTCGATCCCGTTTTCGTGGGAGAGCTTGAAGTTGTCCGCGTAGTTGGGTTCCAGGCCATATTCCTTTGAGTCAATGACGCGCGCGGCGCGATCAAGCGCCTGGCTCCACTCCGACTGGAAAATATGGGCCTTGGCGAGGAGCGCGTTCGCCGCGCCTTTCGTCGCCCGTCCCAGGTCCGACGACGCATAGCCGCTCTTTTCGGGGAGCGCGT
>JAFGOU010000558.1 GCA_016926315.1 Chitinispirillaceae bacterium | reverse complement strand
CACGCGCATCAGGCTCTACCATTTCTGCCGGGGGCTTGCGAAAAGCCATACGGTGTACCTGGCGGACATGGAGTGCGACCAGTCGGCGTGCCGTGATTCCGGCATCGAACATATCTGCCGTGAGGTGTATCGTCTTCCGGCGGCGCCCGCATCGTTTTTCTCCCGTTTGGCCGATCGTCTGTTGCTGAAGCCCTTTTCCGCAGACCCTGTCGCGTTTCATCGTCTGCGCGCCTGGTACGGGCGGCACGATTTTGACGTGGTGATCTCGGCAAAGAGTCTCGGATTCTGGTATGCATTTCATGCTGGAATCCCGGTACGGGCTCTTGGGGTCGTTGATGACGGCTGTACCGCCCACCTGCACTCCCGGGCCGCATCGGTGACCGCCTCTTACCCGCTGCAGAAGCTCAGGCTGCGGCTGCAGTCGTTGAAGCTTGAACGGGCCGAGCGTGCGATGGCGCGGGCGTGCGATCTTGTCGCCACCCCTTCGCCGAAGGAGGCTGAATACCTTGGTTCGATTTGCGGACCGGAAAAAACCGTTGTCGTGCCCAACGGCGTTGACATCGGCTATTTCGGCATGCGGCCGTGGAAGGGCGACGTCAACGGGGAGATTTTATTTTTCGGCACGTTCCGGTTCGAAGCGAATGTAAACGCCGCGCTCCATCTTGTCGACGGGATCCTTCCGCTTCTGCCTCCCGACAGGCGCGTCTGTCTCGCGGGCGAGGACCCGCCGGAGGCGTTGCGCGAACGCGCCGCCCGCGACCCGCGCGTCAGGGTCACCGGGTATGTCGAGGACCTCAGACCGTATCTTGAGCGCTGCGGCGCGGTGGTGATCCCGGTCCGGATCGGCACCGGCACGCGGCTGAAAATTCTACATGCCATGGCGGCAGGCTGCCCGGTGGTGTCGACCACGATGGGCGCTGAAGGAATCGGAGCGATTGACGGAAAAGAAATAGTCCTGGCCGATTCGGCTGCCGCGTTCACCGGCGCGCTTGCGCGGATGGCGGAAGATCGTTCCTTTGCCCGCACCCTCGGCGATGCGGGGCGTACGCTGGTGACCCGTGCGTACGACTGGGAAGCCATTGTCGACGGCTTTAAGCAACGGCTTGCAGAACGGCGGGCGGCGAAGCGGGAGGGCGGATGACGCAAACCGGGAAAGAGAGGCGCATTCTCGTGCTGGCGCCCGACCTGCCGTATCCGTGCATCGGCGGCGGACGGACGCGCATGGCGTCGATTCTTGATGCGCTCGGATCGCTCGCAACCGTCAGGGTTGCGGCACGGGCGTCTTCACTGCCGCCGGCAACCGCGGCGTGGGGTGAGCGCAACGGCTGTCCGATCATCGTCATCGAGACGAACCGGGGCGCTTTGCTCAGGCGGATCGTGACGAAGCTGCGGCAGATTGTTACCGGCGACTGGCAGGCATGGGACGGGCGGGAGCGCCGCCTGCTCGACCGTGTATTTCAAGATTTCAAGCCCGACCTGGTATGGGTCGAAGCCGGATATCAGATCCGGTACGCCTTGCGCTGGCGCGACCGCGCGCCTGTTGTCGTTGATTTCTGGGGCACCTCCGAGGGCGCGGAGCGTGTTTTGCCGCGCACAAGGGGGTGGGCGAGGCTCTGGCATCGATATCACTGCGTCATGGCGCGCAACAATGAAAAACGTCAGGTGCCGCTCATGACGGCCGCCGTCGTGGTCAGCGACCATCTGGCCGGCCGGCTGCGCCACCAGGCGCCGAATGCCGCCGTGTTCACCGTGCCTGTTGCGCGGATCGATCGGACGGTCGATAATCGGCCGTTGCCCGGGCGCGCCGCCGATACGATCGTGGTATCCGGGGTCATGTCGTTTGGGCCGAACGTTGATGCCGCATGCTGGTTTGTAAAGGAGATCGTGCCGCTCATCCGCAGACGGAAGGGCACGGTACGGGTGCTGCTGGCGGGAACGTCGCCCGCTCCTGAGATCGCCGCGCTTGACGTTCGCGGTATCGTCGAGGTCACCGGAGCGGTGGACGACCTGCAGGAACTGGTCGCCGCCGCCTCGGTGTACGCGCTACCCATGCGGCTTGGTTCAGGCATCAGAACAAAATTGCTCGACGTGTTTCCGACCGGGACGCCGATAGTGACCACCACGATAGGCGCCGAAGGCTTCGGCCTTCGCGACGGGGAGAACGCGCTTTTTGCCGATGATGCGGAAACCTTCGCGCAGGCGTGCGTCAGGCTGCTCGATGAACCCGGTCTTGCACGGAAAATCGGCAGCGCGGCACGCCGTCTGTCCGAAGAGGTGTATACGCAGGAGAACGTGCGCCGACGGGTGGCGACGGTACTGGAGCACTGCTTCGGGCCGGCGGAGGGGGGTACCAGATGACCTCGTCGTCGCCGGTCATGTACGGGTTCGCCACTGTCAATGAGGTAGCAAACAAAGTATGCGGAGGCTGCAACCTGCTTGGCATAGAGCGTCCGTGTTAAGGCAGAAGGTAGCGGGTTTTGCGCGGATCACCCCTTCTCAATACACGCTACCGCAATCAGGCTCGCCGCAGGCCAGGTACCCCGGGCGGTAACCTTATTAAAATCGGGAACGGGAGTTTCTTCCCATTTGTCGATCGAAATGCGTGACAGGTAGGAAATCCAGGAACAGGGGATCACGCCATCTCTCAGATACCCGTCGAGGGCGCTATTCAACCCTAAGGGAACGGTAAAAATAAACCGGCCGTTTTTCGAAAGCATGGCGCTGAGATGGTCGATACAGCGCAGGACTTTTTCCGGATCACGGACATCGTCGTGAAAACCGACGTGTTCCAGTGTGGAGATGCTGATTATTAGATCGAAGGGCATTGGTGCGACAAAAGACTCTATATCGTCGTTTTGTACGCCGGGGCGTTTTTCAAATTTATCGACAACGGTATGTTTGACCCGTACATAATGGGAGAGTACGTTCCCGACCTCGAGAACCGCACCCCGGCTTTTTTTAAGGTACGCGAGGATAAGGGGAATTTCCACGCACCGTTCGGTAAGCCAGGTCCTGTTGTACCAGCCGTAATGGTAGCGGTAGGCGGCACCTTTGAAAGTAAATCGTGAACGGTGCAAGAACCGGTAGCAAAGAAATATTCCGAAATAGAAGGTGGTATAGAAAAGGTTTCCGGCATGTTGTCGCAGGGTAAGTCTCGCTGCAGGCCGTTGCCGCGAGGCATCGAAGGGATTGTCGGGACGGGTATCAGTATTTTCCACGGCTAAGCCTAGTATACCATTGCAGAAAACCTTCCACCGACTGTTTCCAGTTGAAGACAGCCGCTCGTTTCAACCCCTGCTGTTTCCATGCTTCAAGCGTTTGGGGCGATGCCAGGGCTTTTGCCGCTTTAACCGCAGCGCCGGCCTCGTCGTCAGGATCGATCTCCTGCTCCGGGTTTCGCAGAATTTCCGGGAGCGAGCCGCGGTTGGAGCAGAGTACCGGAATTCCGGCCGCCGCCGCCTCAAGTACGGGCAGGCCGAATCCTTCGTACCAGGAAAACTGCCAGAGCATGGCGGCGCCCGCGAGGAGCGAATCGCGCTCTGCATCAGCTACCCACCCGGCGAATCGCACGCGGTCGGCGATATGAAGCGGGCGGATGGTTTCGTCCCAGAACGGTTGACCGCAGAAATCCCTGCCCGTGAGCACGAGGTCGATATCCTGTCCGTGCTCGTTGACACAGCGCGCAAAGACCCTTATCAGTCCGTCAACGTTCTTGTTGGGTGCCAGCGCACCCATATACAATATGAAAGGCCGCCGGGGGGCGGGCGCGCGGGGCGCCGGTTGCGGAGGTGTAACGCCCGGATACACGACAACGATCCGGTGCTCCGGATACTTGAACCGTTCCACGATATCTTTTTTTGTCGCTTGTGATATGGCGATGACGAAATCGGTTTTTCGCAGGAGCGTGAAGACCGTGAGTGCGTACCGTTCGAGGTCAAGGGAGAATTTTTGCGGGATCATGAGGGGAACGATATCGTAGACACATGCGCCGACCGCGGCTTTTTTACAGCGTGGAACCATTTCGGTCGTGGCAAGAAAAAGGTCGTCGGCACGCTCTTTTCCCGGCAGCGTAAACATGCCGTGTTCCCAGAGCAGCCGGAGCATGGCGTCGGGAAAGGGCAAAAGACGCGCAGAAGCGTGTTCCGGCAGGCCTGCCGCGGCCAGGCGGGCAACCGCGTTTTTTCGCTTACGGGAACACCCGGTCCTGAACAGGAGTTCTGTTTGGAACGCGGGAGCCGCCTGCCTCGACAGCTCCCTGGCAAACGGGGTGATATAGTTGGATATACCGCCGATACCGAGCAGGGGAAGGGCGTCAATCGTAAGATGCGGCATTACCGGTCTCCATACCTGCCATAAAAAAAGCGGCGGAAAATGTTCCGCCGCTTATATCGGATAGCCGATCGTCTTCCGGACGGATTACCAGCTCCTGCGGCGACCGCCGCCGCCACCACCGCGTCCTTCTCCACCACCGCCGCCGCCGCGCGGGCGATCGCTTTTGGGACGCGCTTCATTGACCGTCAGCGCTCTTCCCATGAATTCCTTGCCGTTAAGATTCTGGATCGCGGCCTGGGCCTGATCCTGCTGCGGCATTTCGACAAAACCGAAACCCCGCGGACGACCGGTGAATTTGTCGGTCAGGATGTTGACAGCGGAAACATCGCCGTACGCTGAAAACAACTGGCGCACTTCGTCATCCATGGCCTCAAACGACAGATTGCCGACATAAATGTTCATACGCTTCGAACCACTTCTATGCCATGAATGGGTTAGGTCATCAAATTCTCAATCATGGCATACTATCAAGAATTGACGGGCCGCTCATGCGGCCGATAAGTCATGGTATACAAAATAATCATTTACACGACAAATGCCACAAAAAAATTATCTCCCCCCCCTTGCCCTCCCTGCGGCCATTCCGATATCATACCCCGCGTCCATCACCAGTTTTACCAGCGGCAGGCATAATAAGGTTATCGGCGAGGGAAAAAAACGTCTTGACCAGCGATACCGCCACAACTGAATCAGGTAATAGAAACCGCCGAGCAGGAGCAGCGCGGGAAGCAGTGCGATACGAAGGAGTACGAAGAGCCCGACCGCCGTGGTCATGCGCAGGAACAAAGAATTGGTGATAAGCGCCGTCGTTTCCCTGCCGGGCATGGAATATAACGTTGCGGCCGCCGCCCGCGCTTTCCCTCGCCGGACAAACCACCGGAATACCCCGGAAACGGAATCCCGGGGCGTATGATACACAACGGCCCGGGGAGAGTAGAGGACGGCTGACTTGGCCGCTATCTTTCTGCTTAGCATCTCATCCTCGCCGCCGAAACGCAACCGTTCGTCGAATCCTCCGGTTTTTCGTATCGCACCGGTGCGGACGATGCAATTACAGGTGGAAAACGTCGGTCGGGAGATGAGTGTGCCACGCGATTCATGGACATATTTGACCCCGCCCCCGGGGAACCCGAGGATATTTTCGCACTGTCCGACAGGCCCGCAAGGCGGAACCCTGACCGCACCGCCCATGGCACCTGCATCAGGATGGCTTGCCATTCCCTGAACCAGTTCAAGGAGCCACGAGGTATCGGCAATGCAGTCGTCGTCGATAAATGCGCACAGGTCGCAGGAGGCATGGGAGAGGCCTGTGTTGCGTGCAAAGGCGTACCCGCGGTTCTGTTCGGGGAGGGGAACATACCGGACCCCGTCGCCGCCGATGGGATGCGGGTGTGCGGTCTCCTCGACAACAATGATTTCACGCCGCGAAGCGGGATAGTCGCATGCCAGAAGCGATTCTACCGCCTTTTCCGCCTGGTCATGCCGTCCCCGGGTTATCATTATGACGGAAACGGGTGGAAGGTCTGGTGGTGCGGAGCGGTCGTGAGCCGGAGGAGTTGATGAACGGTCGTCACTCATGGCACCGGTCTCCTACCGCGATCCGTACCGTTTCGTTGCAGCAGTCTTTTATAAATCGCCATGACCGTATCCCGGTGGCGTTCAATGGAAAAATCGTTTGCCCTTTTTTTTCCTGCGGCGCACAGCGCTGCCCGTCTTTCCGGGCGGGCAAGGAGCGTTCCGATTGCTTCCGCCAGAGCCGGAGGGTTTTGTACCGGCACCAGAAAGCCGTTTTCATTGTCGCGGATCAGTTCAGCCGGTCCTCCGGCATCGGTCGCCACAACGGGCAGGCCGCACGCCCACGCTTCGACAATGATACGGCCGAACGGTTCGCCGTGTGAAGGGACCGCAAGGAGCGTGGCGGCTTTCATGATCGCGGCAACATCGCCGCGCCAACCGGTAAAATGGACGTTCGAAAGCCGCAGGCGATCCTTCATGTCAAGCAGCAAGGCCACATGGCCCCGTTCTTCGGGAACCGATTTGCCGACGATCATGCAGAAAAACGGGACGTTTCTGTTGTTCAGGAGGGCGCAGGCCTTGAGGAGATCGAGAAATCCTTTCCAGGGCGAAAGGCGCCCGACGGCGAGCACCACCGGAACGCCGGGCGCAACCTGAAATTCCCGCCGGATGTCGAGGGCTTCCTGTTTCATGATCGCGTCAAGATGAAATCCGTTATACACCACGGACACGTTCCGTATGCCCGATTGTTCAAGCGTGGCGGCAACGGCCGATGAGTTGGCGATCACCGCGTCCGCATAGCGGCCGCGTATGCGGTCGAGCAGGCCTTCGCGGTGAAGGACGCGGTTATGCCAGACACAGGGTATGCCGGCGCGTTTTGCCGCGGGCCCTGCGTACAGCATGCTTCTCGCTCCGTTGACGTGGATCAGGTCGAGCTTCAACCGGGAGAAGGTTCCGGCAAGGCGTTTCACCTGGCCCGGCCATTCCGGCAGGGAAAGCGGCGAAAGGCGCCTGAACTCCGTCAGTTCCACGGGGATACCCAGAGCGGTAATCCGCTGTTCGATTTCACCGTTGCCCGGGACGATGGCGACCGGTGTGACGCCGGTGCCGCCGACGGCTGCGATCAGGTCGATGAAACTGAACTCGCCGCCGCCGATGATGGCGTTATGGTTGAAGATATAGCCGATATTCATGAGAGCAGATAGGTCTTGACGTTTACAGTCAAATATAGTTTAATATAGAAACATGAAGTTAGTCAACGCGTTTAAAGCGGTTTTTAAAGGGTGGGGGCTAACGCGCTTGCGTAACGAAAGATACGGCAGGGCGGCTCCCCGCCGAACGGGACACTGTTTGCGTTAGGCTGCCGGATGAACAAAAAGCCAAAAAAAATTCTTGCCATCGGATCGCATCCCGACGATATTGAATTCGGCTGCGGCGGATCGCTTGCCCAGTTTGTCCGGCAGGGGCATGACGTTTTTATGCTTGTTTGCACCAATGGAAGCTCTGGCGGCAACCCGAAGGTCAGGAAAAGGGAGCAGCTGGCATCGGCCCGGTCGCTCGGGGTGAAACAGGTGTTCTGGGGAGGGTATACCGACACGCACTTGCCGTTTTACCGGGACGTCATCACCGTGATCGAGAACGTCGTCAGTGAAGTCGTTCCGACGCATGTGTTCGTGCATCATGGGAAAGACACTCACCAGGATCACCGGCATGTGACCGTCAGCGCCGTGGCGGCGACACGGAACGTGCCGAACGTTTTATTCTACGAAGGGCCGACGTCATATGATTTTGAACCGAACGTGTTTTTCAATATCGGGCCCTCCCTGCAGGGCAAGTTCAAAAGTCTCTCCTGCCACAAATCGCAGGTGACAAGAACCAACATCAACGGCCAGTCCATCCTCGACATTGCCAGGGCCACCGCTGTTTTCAGGGGGACGCAGTGCAGGATACCCTTTGCCGAAGCGTTCAGTTCCCTTCGCATGTTCCTTTCCCTATAGGGGCATATTGTGGGGAACCGACGCCGCTTTCCGCCGGAGCGATCTGCTGACATGGAAAAGACCCTCTCTTTTTTCTCCCCGATCAAGCTGGCCGCCTATGCCTTCCTGATCGTTCTGTTGCTTCCCGTTGTCCAGCGGGCGGTCGGTCAGGCCATACCCCTCTACTGGCTCTATCTGCTGGCCAGCAGTTTTCTTATCTGTTTTTCCATCGTGCCGATTGCCATTATTTTCGGGAGGAAAACCGGGCTTATCGATGCGCCGGACAGTGAGCGGAAGCATCATGAAACCCCCACGCCGCTGACCGGGGGTCTGGCAATCTATCTGGCCTTTGCGATCTGCATCTTGATCAATTTCGAGTTTTCGCTGCAGATGAAGGCCATTCTGGTGGCAAGCTCGCTTATTTTTTTCGTCGGGCTGCTCGACGACCGGTTTTCCCTTCCCGCATGGGTGCGTCTGCTGACGCAGGTCGGCGCGGCGGTTCT
>JAFGOU010000557.1 GCA_016926315.1 Chitinispirillaceae bacterium | reverse complement strand
GGTTTCATCCGGTATGAATAATATGAATAAAAACCGCCATGCGATTGGAACCGGGTGAGGAAGTGCTTTCGCATATTATGGGCCGGCAGTATGGCATCGGGACTTCGGCGCCGGGGTTTTCATGGGTAGGCGCTTCTTGTAACGGCCATCCGTTCGGGCCGGCGTTTGAATAAGCAATGCAGGGTCCGATAAAAAAAGCGCCTGCGCATTATTGCGCAGGCGCTTCCTCTTTCGTATGTGCGCGACGGGGGACCGTCGCGCAGCTGTTATTTGACCGCGCTCAGCTTCCGGACGAAACGCTTGCCGTCATGATTGACCGTAACGAAATGCACGCCGGAGCGGACGTTCGCGGGAATGCCGTACCAATCACTGTGGCTGCTCGCGAAGGACGCGAGCACGCGCCCGCCAAGGTCGCTTACGGTCACCGTTGAATTGCCCTTGAACGGGATATACAACAGATAACCGTCGCCGGCTTTGCGCATCGAAAGGGTCTTCGGCGGCATGGTGACGAGCGGATCGGCAACGCCGACCGCGTTTTCCACCACGATCGTCATGGTGGTGCCGATCGACACGTTGGTCTGGCTGCAGCGGATTTCATTCAGCAGGGTTTTGCCCGTATTGTCGTATATCATGAGGGAGAGCGAGGAGACGGTGCCGGACCCGCGCGATTGCAGGAAAAACTTGCCCGACGCGCTGTTCCCGGAAAAGGTCGGCCAGGCCTTGGTAATGTCCAGCCCGATCTCTCCGGTAAACGTTCCGGTATTGCCGGTGAAAGCGTCGGGGTAGGTCTGGGTGGTCGTCGGCGAGGAGGCCGTGGCGCTCGTGGCGAATCCCGAGGTAAAACTGCCGCCGGTCTTGCCATACCCTTGCAGCGACACTTTGAATTCGAGGCGGGGGATATGCTTGACTACTTCCATGCAGTATACCTCGGTTTCGTTGGTGAAGAGGTTGTAGGGAATCCAGAGGATCCCCCGGTCGCCGAACGAGGTGCCCCAGCTGTTGACAAGCAGAAGCGCGCCCTTGTTGCTGGAATTGTAATACACGTCGTCATTGTAGCCGGCATAGCACATCGCGTGGATCGTATTCGGTCCGTCAAACTGGGTCGCGATTTTGCTGCCCGCCTCGGCCGATCCGGAGGGAATCGTCTGGATGCCGAAATTGATGCCGGCGTTCATTTCCAGCATGCCGCCCTTTGGGTCGCCCCTGCCGTGGTCATACATCCACCGTTTGCACTTTTCAAGACCGGCGGCGGTGCCGGGCTGGGTGATTTTATAGTAGGTCGAACAGCGGTCAAAGTTCGCGTTGTGATACGCCGCGTAGGTGTTTGCCCATTCGGTCCCGGTTTCGCTTCCGAGCCGCGAAGGCCAGTCAGCCTCGCGCACGCACCCGGTGCTTTTCATGATGTCCCAGGCATCGTACCACCAGATACCGCTGCTGGTACTTCCCCGGTTGAGAAAGTTGTACCCATAATAATACATGGCCCGGTGGTCCTGACCGCTTGCGCCGGTAAGGATATTGGCTTCCCACGTATACACATACCCGGTCCCGCTCGCGGCGGAGCAGCTTCCGCCTTTCTGGCTGAAAATGGGCCTGAATTCCGGTTCCTTGAAGTGGTTCACGGCCTTGGGCAGCGATGCGGATTTTGCCAGTGGTTTTTCCGGTTTCCATTCCGGGAGCGCGTCGAGCATGGCCTTCCTTTCCGGGGTCATTTTCAATGGCGTGACGATCCACGGCTCGCCGTTCGGGTCGGGATTGACGTTATACGATCCGGTCTCTTTTCCAAAGGCGTCAAGGACCGGCTTCATTACCTGATCGCCGTAGGCTGAAAGCGACCAGATGCCTGCGAAGCACATTAGAATGAATAGATACGTTGTTCGATGTACCATACCGCCATCCTTTCTCGGAGGAAAAAAAGCATTTATAGGAATTTTTCAGGTGAATTATGCAATTAAGTAAGAACTGCCGTCGGTTTCCCTCCCCCTGGCTGGTGTTCAGCGACAAAGCGCATGAGATTGCTACTAATATAACCAAAAAAAAAATTTTTAATGGTTTTTTTTAGATAATTTGTGGACATTAATGTCCACAAAATCAATCCATTACCGTCATTACCCGCAGCGCGAAAAAATTAGGGCTGACTTTTGTTGCATATTATTATACAATATGACTTTAAATACCGGTCCATGCTGGTTCGTACAGTTTTTTTTCCGTGTTTTTACGCATGCAGATTGCCGAAGGTCTCTCTTCATGAGCGTTGACGCCTATTTGCAGTCGCTTGTCACCGAAGGGGTGTCCGACATCCATTTCAAGGTCGGACGTCCGCCGCTGCGAAGAATTTACGGCACCATGTATGTCACGAGCGCCGAAGAGTTGACAAGCCAGCATACGGAGGAGCTTGCCAGGCATATTCTCGGGGCGGACCACTGGGAACGTTTCCTGGCGAAACGGGAGATCGATATTTCGTATACGATCCAGGATGTGGCCCGGTTCCGCGTCAACGTTTTCAAGCAGCGGGGGACGGTTTCCGTCATCATGCGTATCATACCGTTCCAGATCCCCACGCTGGACGACCTGGGGGTGCCGCAGGTGGTGAAAAAAATAGCGCTTGCCAACCGCGGCCTGGTCCTGGTGACCGGCATCAGCGGCAGCGGCAAGTCGTCCACCCTTGCGGGGATGATCGACTATATCAATCAGAACTGGTCATGCCATGTCATCACGATCGAAGATCCCATAGAGTTTATTCATATTGACAATCAGGCGTCCATCGAACAGCGGGAGGTCGGCGCCGATACGGCCGATTTCCACAGCGCCCTGCGCTCGGCGCTCCGCCAGGACCCGGACGTGATCCTGGTAGGCGAGCTTCGTGACGCGGAAAGCATGGAAATCGCTCTCCGGGCCGCGGAGACCGGGCATCTGGTGCTCTCGACCGTGCATACGACCGATGCCAAGGAGACCATCGGCCGTTTTATCGATACGTTCCCGGCCCATCAGCAGCGGCAGGTGAGGATCCAGCTCGCCTATAACCTCAGGGCGGTCATCTCGCAGCGCCTCCTTGAGAGCGCCGACAACCGGGGCCTGGTCCTGGCTTCGGAGATCATGCTGGTGACCGCGGCGATCCGGGGATATATCCTTGAAGCCGACAAGCTCGGCGAAATCGTTGAAAATATCGCCAAAGGGAGGGACCAGTACGGCATGCAGACCTTTGACCAGGCCATACTGGAGCTCTATTCGAAAAACCTTATTACGCTTGACGAAGCGCTTGCCAATGCCACGAGCCCGAACGACATGCGGCTCAAATTGCGGTTGCAGGAATCAATAACGATCAGCCCGAAGGCGATGTAGTTGATTGCAGATTGAAGAATGCAGATTGCAGATTGAAAATCATTCTGCGATGCAACTATTCAGGTTCCTATAGTCTTCTACGCTCGTCATTCCGGCGGAAGCCGGAATCCAGTCGTACACATGCCCGAGACAAGCTGGATTCCGGCCTGCGCCGGAATGACTACCCCTGCCCGTCTGAGTAGTTACGCTGCAATCCGCTATGTTTAGATTTCCGTCGTCGCCGCAATGACCTGCTCGATGGTGGTCTCACCCTGCAGCGCGAGATGGATGCCTGACTGGCGGAGTGTTTTCATGCCCTCCTGCTCGGCCTGATTCTGGATCTCCATCGTCGGAGCGTTTCGCAGGACTAATTTCCTGATCTCCTTTGACATGACCAGCATTTCAAAGATGCCGATACGGCCTGAATACCCGGAACCGTTGCAGCTCACGCACCCTTCGCCGTGGAAGAATTTGTACTGCGAGGCGCCTTTCAGGTTGAGCTGGTCAAGGAGTTCGTCGGTAGGGGAGTATTCAACTTTGCATTTGGAGCAGGTGCGGCGTACGAGCCGCTGGGCAATGATCAGGTTGAGGGAGGAGCCGAGAAGCAGCGGAGGAATGCCGATGTCCACGAACCGGGCAATGGAGCTTGCTGCGTCGTTGGTATGGAGCGTGCTGAACACCAGGTGGCCGGTAAGCGCCATCTTGATGGCGATGTCCGCGGTTTCGTTGTCGCGGATTTCGCCGATGAGCACGATGTCCGGGTCCTGGCGGAGAATGGAACGGAGCGCGCCGCCGAAGGTGAGGCCGATCTTGGTATTGACATGCACCTGGTTGATGCCGTCCATGTGAAACTCGACCGGGTCCTCGACCGTGATGATGTTCTTGGTCACGTTTTTGATCGCCTGAATGGCGGAATAGAGCGTGGTGGATTTTCCCGAACCGGTGGGTCCGGTGACGATGATCATGCCGTACGGTTTCGTGATCTGCGATTTGAAAATAGAAAGGTCGTGCGTATTGAAACCGAGATTGGTAACGCTCTTTTCGAACGCTTCCTTGTCGAGGATGCGCAGCACCGCCTTTTCGCCGAAGATCGTGGGCAGGATGGAGACGCGGATATCCACTTCCCGTTTTCCCATCTTGACCACCATGCGGCCGTCCTGGGGAAGGCGGCGTTCGGCGATGTCGAGGTTGGAAAGGATCTTGATGCGGGTGATGATCGGCTGGTGCGAATGCTTGGGCGGCGACATGACGCGCCGCAGGTCGCCGTCGATGCGGTACCGCACGATCAGCTCTTTTTCCTGGGGTTCGATGTGGATGTCGCTCGCCCGGTCGCGCACGCCGTTCGCCACGAGCATGTTCACCAGCTTGATGATGCCGAGCTCGGCGCCTGCCGCCACGATTTCCTCAAGGTTGACCTCTTCCGTCTTGTCCTGGACGTATTCGACCTTGTCGTCGAGGTCTGCCAGAAGGTTGGAGGCGTCCTTGTGGGAAGATATGTCGCGGTAAAAACGGTCCATGGACGTGACAATGTCATCGAGTTTGCCGAGCATCGGTTTTATGGTAAGCTCGGTAATGTCCCGGAGCGTGTCGAGCAGCCGCAGGTCAAGCACGTCGGTCATGGCCACGCGCAGTTCGTGTTCCGCCTTTTCAAGGGCGATGCAGTTGTACCGGCGCGCCACATGCTCGGGAATGAGCGCGACCACGTTCAGGTCGGCGCCCGCGTATTGCCGGGCCGTGGCGACCGGCACCCCGAGCTGGAACGAGAGAAAGTGGAGCTTCTGGTCTTCGTCGATGTACCCGAGTTCAACGAGCGCGTCGCCCAGCCGTTTTCCCGTGTGTTTCTGGTGGTCGAGCGCCTTTTTGAGCTGCAGTGAATTGATGAGCCGGTTCTGCACCAGGATTTCACCGAGCGCATGGAGGCTCCGGCCGTACTCGGCCCTCGCTCCCTCGCGCTGCTTGGTGAGCCTGATCGTGACCACGTGCATCATGATGGTCTTCGCGAACTGGTCCGGAACGAGCGGGAGATAGATCACGTAATCGGCCGCGATTTCAAGCTGGTTCTGCTCGATAAGGACCCGGTCTTCGTCGAACACGAGCGCAAGCACGATCGGGATTTTCCGCACCAGTTTGAGCGTGGCAAGGTCCTGCGAAAACTGGCCCATGTCCGTGGACGGATCAAAGAGCACGCACACCATGTCGCACCAGAGCTGATCGATATGGGCGGGAGCGGCTTTCACAAAACGGAGAGAACGGTCCTGGGAGAGCGGGTTGAAAAGGGGCACCACCTCTTTGATTTTGTCGTCGTTGTAGGTGTACAGCGCCAGGGTGACCGGAATCTCGGTCAGGTCGGCCGGACCCTGCTGCTGTGGCTCAAAGACCTGTTCGTTTTCCATAGTAGTGAAAAATTATAACAGGTGCCGTATATAAAACAACCTGTTATATCGCGTATCAGTTTCCCGCCCGGCAGTCACTGCAGCATGCACTTGCGGAAATCGTCCTTGTCCGGGCTTACGGCCATGGCTTCTTCCTCATTCACGAGCCCTGCGCGCACAAGGCCGACCAGCGCCTGGTTCATGGTCTGCATGCCGAATTTCGCGCCGAGCTGGATCTGGTTGTCGATGTGCTGCAGCTTGTTTTCACGGACGAGCGCCCTGATGGCAGGGGTCGCAAGCATGATCTCCATTGCCAGCTGCAACCCGCCTCCGATCCTGGGCAGCAGCACCTGCGAAAGAACGCCGTTGAGACACATGGAGAGCTGGGTGCGCACCTGCTGCTGCTTATCGCCCGGAAACACGTCCACGATCCGGGAGAGGGTCTGCGAACAGGAATTGGTATGCAGGGTGGCGAAACAGAGATGGCCGGTCTCGGCGATGGTCAGGGCCGCCTGGATGGACTCCATGTCACGCATTTCACCCAGCAGGACAACGTCTGGGTCCTGGCGCAAAATGCTTTTAAGCGCATTGTGGAACGATTTGGAGTCTGAATAGACCTCTCGCTGGTCAACCGTCGCCAGTTTGTGATGGTGCAGGTACTCGATGGGGTCCTCGATGGTGATGATATGGAGCGGGAACTTGTTGTTGATGCGGTCGATCATTGCCGCGAGCGTGGTCGATTTGCCGCTGCCGGTGGGGCCGGTCACCAGGACAAGGCCGTTGGGCCGTTCGCACAGCTCCCGCACCACCGGCGGCAGACCCAGGTCTTCAAACGTCATGACCTCAAACGCGATCCGCCGGAACGCGGCGGAGACCGTGCCCCGCTGCATGAATACGTTGACGCGGAACCGGGCAAGCTCGGGGATGCCGAAGGAGAAGTCGACCTCCCATTCGTCCTCCAGCCTTTTCTGCTGGCTCTCGTTCATGACCTGATAGGCGAGCTCTTTGGTCTTCACCGGCGTGAGCTTGGCGCATTCGAGCGAGACAAGCTTCTTGCTCATCCGGATCTGCGGGGGCTTGCCCGGGCTCAGGAGCAGGTCGGTCGCCTTGTATTTGACAAGGATCGAGAGGAGGTCCCGAATATGGTAGTTGTCGGCCATGTGCGTGCGCCCCGCTATTTCGTTTTCTTCGCGGGCTGCTCGGCCGGCGCCACTTCGATCGTTTCCTGCGGTTCGCTTTCCTGGACCGCCGCGCCGCTCGTGCCTCCGGTGGGGCCGGTGCTTCCGACGGCACCTTCGGCGCCGTCCCAAAGGATTTTGGGCGTTATTTCAATGATCAGGTTCTTTTTGATGATTTTTTCCGACCGGTGCTGGAACAGTCTTCCGAGCAGGGGAATATCCCCGAGCACAGGCAGTTTCGATACGATAGTTGATTTCTCCTCCGAAAGCAGGCCGGCGAGGAAAATGGTCTGTCCGTCCTGCACCCGCACCGTTGTTTTCGTTTTCCGGACGCGGGTCATGGGCATGTCCTGGTTCTCTCCCACCCAGCCGACGATGTTGGAGACTTCGGGCTCGAGCTGGAGCGTGACCTGGTTGTTTTCATTGACATGCGGTGTCATGGTGAGGATGACGCCGACGTTCTCCTTCTGGATCATCATGTTGGCGCCGCCGCCCATGCCGCCCATGTTGTACGACTGGATCGTGTAGGGGATCACGTCGCCGATATGGAGCGACGCCTCCCGGTTGTTGGTCGTGGTCATCTTTGAGTTCATGAGCACCCGGGCGTCGTTGTTCTGCACCATGAGGTCGAGGCTTGCATCGATTTCAAGGGCGTTGAGCATCCAGCCGTCTTTATGGTAACCGGTCGTCAGCGGTGTCTCGTCATGCGAAATTCCCTCCTTAAGGGGAAGCATCTGGGCCCAGTTGATGCCGTACTGTTTCATTTTGTCCATGGACACTTCGACAATGCGGGTGTCCAGCATGACCAGCGTATGGGGATGGTCGATCGATTTGACGATCCGCTCGATTTCATTGATCACGCGCGGGCTGGTGAAGCATACCAGCCGGTTGCCGCCCTTGTCCACCTTGACGAATTTGGTAAGATCGCCGAGCATGGCCGCGACTTCTTCGGCGGTCGCGTATTTGAGCGCTACCACGTATCCCTGCTGGCCGACCTCGCCTTTCAGCTTGTCGCTCTCAGCGATGAGCACGGAATTGCCCACGATCTCATACGAGAGCCCGGCCGCGCGGACCACGAGGTCAATGGCCTCGTCAACCGGCGTTTTATTGAGGATGATGGTGATTTTTTCCTTGTACACGCCTTCGCCCGTGACAAAGTTCATTCCCGAACGTTCCGCAAGGATCTTGAGGATCTCGGACAGGCTTGCGTCCTGGGCGCGCATGGAAATCCTGAGCTTGAGCCGCGGGTTCGCGTCCTGGGTAACGATGGGAGACCCCTCGGCCGCGCATACCGGCGAAGGGTTCGGGCCCACGGCGGCCATCATGCATCCTGCAATGAGACTGGTACGTATGGTCTGTTTCAGCAAGCGAGCCTCCCCTTTGTATGAGAAGTTGTTGTTTTTCCTGTTGTGCCGGCATCGACGGTCCGCGACGGCCGGTTTCTTTCGTAACGCCGGCCGCTATTGCCTTCGTGCCGGGCGCCGCTGTTTCTTGACGGGCGGCTTGTTTTCCCCCTCGTCCTGCTCCTCTTTGAGATAGGACTGGACCGTGCCCGTCGTCTTATCCTTCTTGACCACGTTCCCGTAAATGTCGTAAAAATAGTATGACGTGGCGGTCTCCATGTAAATGCCGTCATTGGTGATCCTGGTGATTTTCCTTCCCGCGACATGGTCGCCCGGATCGACGGAATAGGAGCGCTCGCCGTCCATGACCACCGCGGTTATCTTTCTCCCCGTACCGTCGGCAATAATGGCCGTAAGCTTGACAGGATCGACCTCTTCAACCTGCTGTTCAACGGCTTCCGGCTGGCCTGCTGGCGGCCTGCTTTTTCTGGCCCGTTTGGGCGCGGCGGCTTTTTTAGGCTGCACCACCTGCCGTTTGGTGCCGGTCATCGGGTCTTTGCCTCCGGTATACCCGAACTGGGCGCGCGTTGCGAGTAGGTCTTCAAGCCGGTTGACCATGTCGATGAACCGCTGGTCATACCCTTCCGAGGTTTTCAGCGCCTCGCTCACCGACTTGTCGAAACTGGACTTTGCGGCCACGGCGCGGTAGATGATAACGATTGAAACGACAACCGCGAGCAGCGAGGCGATCAGGAGGAGCTGGTACTGTTTCATGCCGTGATCACCCCTTTTTAATGCGATAGGTATTGACGTGCATTTTTACCACGATTCCCTCCTTGCCCGAGACCGGTGCCGGCCTGCCGCTCCGGTCAAATCCGGCCTGCTGCGTTGAGGCAAGAGATACGTCGAACGAAGAAATAGAGATGATCCTGCGGCTGTTTTCGAACTTGGCGCACAGCTCGCCGAGCGTGAAAAAGTCGCCTTCAAGCTCGATGTCATACCCGCAGGTGGTGATGTTTCCCGTTATGAGCGGCATGGAGGGCTTGCAGGAGATGAGTTTCATTTTCAGGTCGTTGACGCAGGTGGTGACAAAATCGAAAAAGATGGATTCGTGCGACACCGAGTCCTTCTGGCCCGGGAACGTCATGTTTTTCTCCACCAGGTCGCGCACGTGGTTCAGGTTTTCATACACGATTTTCGCGCTCGCGAGCTTGTTCGAGGTGATGATGCGCTGGGTCTCGAGCTTCTTGAAGGTCGGTTCGAATTTCGCGACATACAACCTGTCCACCAGAATGAAGGCGACCAGGATGATCAGTGAGCCGGTAAGGAGAAGGGCGTCTGATTTCATTCGAAGCGTTCCTCGTTATCGCAGTGACGAATATTCAAAACTCACACGGCTTCGGTCCTCTTCGTCCGAGCGCTGCACCGCGTTGAAATAGGTCGTCGTAAAAACGTCCTTATATGTGGAGTCGGCGCGAAGCTTGTTTAGGTACTCGTCGAGCGTGATGAGCTGCTCCTGCTCCTCAGTGATGTACCCGTATCCAACCACCTTGTACATCTTTCCGTCGAACGAAAACTTCGTGATCCAGTAGTTGTCCGGAAGATGGTATGCCATTGCCGCGAACTTTTTCGTCCAGTAGATCCGGTCCGCCTGCAGGCTGTCGAGCCGCTCGATGTCCGCCTTGTCGATCACCATGCGCGTCGCCTTGTATTTGCCGTATTCCAGCTCGATGCGGTTGACCTCGTCACGCTCGTTTTCGAGGCGTATCTGCATGCGCAGTATCTGGAACACCATCACGAGGACCGCCAGGACAAGCACCGCGCTGCACGAGGCGGCAAGGGCGAAAATACGGTTTTTGAGGTCTACCGCCCTGCGTTCCTCGATCCGTATCTGGCGTACCAGGTTTATCGCGTATCGCATGGTCAGGTTTTTCTATCCGGCCGCCGGTTTGTGTCCATTCAGCATTTTCACTTTTCAACCTTCAACTATTGTTGCGCATTTCTCATGGCCAGCGCCATGGCCACCTCGAATTTTCCCTTGGGCGCGTTCGACGACTGCTTGAGCGTCGAAAAAACGTCGATGACCTCAACAGTCAGATTGGTCCTTGCCGCAATGGCATCGTGGATCTCGCCGCTCTCCAGGTATTCGCCGAGCAGGAACACGCCCGCAAAGTTTTTAACCGAATAGGTCTTTTCGTAAAACGAAATGGAGCGGCTGATCTCCTCGGTCAGCTCCATGAGCTTGCGTTCGAGCGCCTCGCCGGTAAACTGGGCCTCGCGGTCGGCCCCGAACACCTCGTCTGCCAGGAAATAGATGCTCCGGTGGAAGAACATGACGGATTCGTCGCCGCAGATGATAAGGTTCGTGACCGCGGGGCCGACATGCACGATAATATAGGCGAGCCCCATGGCGCAGGACTGCTGGGAAAGGTGGAACGCATTGGCAATGGCAAGCGGCAGCACGTCCACAATGTACGGACGTATCCCGAGGCGCTCCATCATGTTGAGGTGACGGGTCAGAAGGATGCTCGGCACGGCCGTGACAACAAACTGGTGCACATCGTCTTTTTTCGTGCCTTCGATGAGCTGGTAGTCGATCGACGCGCCCGCCACCTCGAACGGCAGGCTCTTTTTTATCTCGATCCTAAGCGCGCCCTTCATCTCGTCGTCGGCAAGT
Organism: Chitinispirillaceae bacterium; assembly: GCA_016926315.1. The sequence goes on along the minus strand of JAFGOU010000557.1, from coordinate 5,259 downwards.
TTTTTAAACGGTATCTGCGCCACATACACCTGCTTGCCCGCAAGGCAGGTCGCGACCCGGTCGCTCTGGCTGACCGATATCTTCTCCTTGATTTTCTTCATGCCGCCGCTGATATTGTCGTCGTTCGAGAAATCGCCGTACAGTTCGGAGAGACCCATGACCTTGACCGACATCTTTGATCCGGAGCGGATGATGGTGAGCTTGACGGCACGGATACTCATGGCGTCGTGCTCGATGCCGATCGAGGTAATAAGGGTTTTTGCCATTAAGAAACTCCGCAATCAGACGGTACGCCGATGTGCCGAAGATTAATTATACCGTTCCCTCACGTTCGATTCCCATCTTTTCACGCGCGAGCGGAATCGTGACAGTGGGGTAACTCTCTTAAAATAGTAATTTTACCAATATGGGATAAAAAAGAAAAGGGAAAAAAACAAACAAATCCAGGCCGCAGAGCCGCCGTCACAGCCATTGCCGCAGCATTCCCAGAAGCTCCTGCCAGGGCAGCACCGTGACGCCGTTCAGATCATACCGGTGCATGGCGGTGCAGGCGACATACAGCGGAGTGCCGGGATTGTCGCTGCGAAACGAGCGGAGTCCCGAACAGTCGGCGCCGCAGACGCGGGGATGCGATTTGAATTCAACCGCGGCGACGATGGTGCCGTGCTTTTCGATAATGAGGTCGACTTCCGCGCTGTTGCTCGTCCGCCAGAAAAACATGCGCGCTTCCGATCCGGTGTAATGAATGGCGCTGCGTACTTCATTGATCATGAACAGTTCGAACAACCGTCCCCGGGTACGCGGTTCGAGCTTTGCCGAGAGGCGCCGGTTGACGGCATTTACCACTCCCGTATCGAAAAGATAAAATTTCGGATGGGTGCTTAATCGTTTGCGCGGACTTTTCCTCCATGATTCAAGCCTGAAGCCGACAAGCGTATCTTCAAGTATCTCGAAGTACCCTTCAACCGTTTTCTGCGCGAGCCGGCACTCGCGGGCGATGGCGGCGCCGTTGACCAGGTCGCCGCATTGCGAAGCGGCAATGTCTAGAAAACGGGAGAACCCGGAAAGGTTCCTGGCTATTCCCTCGGCTTTTATTTCTTCACGTAAATAGGTTTCGACGTAGGCCGAAAGCATCCGCTGCCGGTCGCCGTCGTTTTTACCGGTGAGCGAAGGCAGGCCGCCGTAACGCAAAACGGTTTCCAGGTCGAAACCGTCTCCCAGCTCTTCATGCGTCAGCGGGAACAAATGGCACGAAACCGCCCTGCCCGCAAGCATATCCGCGCCGCCCCGCTTGAGCTTTCTCGCGCTGGAACCGATAAGCACAAAACGAAGACGAGGGTATTTTTCGATAAGGTAATGGATCTCGGTAAGGAGACCGGGCAGGCGTTGTATTTCGTCAACGATTATGGTCGACAGGGCGCCTTGAGCGATTTTAGCCTCTGCTTCCCGTCGGAACAGTTCAGGAGCCTTGAGATATTCCAGATACACGTCAGACAGCAACAGGTCGATCTTCCAGCAGTCATCGGTGAATAGCCGGTTGATCAGCCAGCTTTTCCCTGTCTGACGCGGACCGAAGAGAAAAAAAGACAGCTTATCTGGTAAAACAATGTTTCTTGGTATATAGTTGCTTAATTGCATGGTATTTTAGTATTAATATACATGAAATACATGTTAATTTCAATAAAAGCCTGTCGTCATTTGCCTTGGCTGAGAAAATGCCGGGAGCGGAAACGCTGTGTTGTTCACGAAACGGGGGTTTTGGTAATAGCTGCCCGCGATGCCGAACCACACATGCTCTTCTTTAACAGAGTCCCGAGCAGTCGGCGCCGCGAGACCCCTCCGGCGCAATGCGCCACCTCCCCCTGCCAGGGAAGGTGGCGCTGAAAGCGACTGAGGGGTTTCTGGTATTTTCCGCCGTTTCCGTGTGCACGCTTTTTCTTAAATAAACCTGTCGTGTTTTTAACGGCGCTCTGAGAGCGCTACAGCGTAGTTACCGTATTGTTCCAGTTCCCGTTGTTGAGGATCCACATGCGATCTGTTGAATAGCCTTGTTTGATACGCTCTTCATCTGCGGCTCTGGCAGAAGGGATGCCGGGCGCGACAATGCTGTTGTTCACAAAACGGGGGTCCTGGTAATAGCTGCCTGCAATGCCGCGAGGGATCCACTTTGACCCGTCCCAGCGCCAGCCGAACGTGCCCCCCGCCGCCTTCTCAAGAATGCTGCCGTAAACGTTCAGGTCTCTCTTTTCAGTGAAATTGTCCATATCGACCGTAATGCAGCCGTTGGGAATGAAGACCGAGCCATACAGCGATGCGCCGGCCGCGTTGAAATCATGAACCATGCCGATGGAGGATGCATTGGTACGTCTGGGAATGTACAGGTTTTTCGCCGATACGAGGGCAAGCGCGTCGTTGGAACTAGAGAGATTCGTATTCTGATAGAGAATATTCCCACCGAGCACGATATCACCCTTTGTCGTATTGGTGGTAACGATGGTCAACTGTTCATCGATGGTGCCGTAAACATAGGTCGGTAAATTGTTGACCTTGAGTATGTGTTTGCTTATTGAGGCAATGGTTCTGGTCTCTTGGAGCGACCAGGCAAAGGTGGATTTGTTGCGATAGTAGATGCTGATGGAAGCGCCGTTCAGCCTGATCGCTGTGGAATCGAACATCGCCGTGTTCGGGCTGATGGCATAACAGGTCGCGAAAGACGGCGAGGTCGGTTGCACGACGTCGACATCAATGGCCCCGACATGCTCGTAATCGGGAAACCGGCTTTCGAACCATCCCGCAGGCACGGTCGAATTATAATTATCGTTTTCCCGCTGCATGCCGATGTGGTAAGGTGCCGGGTAGTTGGGACGGTCATAGGTCTGCGCGGGTTCCACCCTGCCGGCCGTGGTAGCTTTACCCGTCACGTGGACGCCGGGATCCATCATTTCGGCGGGTTTAAGGTAGCCGTTCGTATGTAAATCTCCATAGGTGGTGCCCGACATCCAGTAGGCGGTCGAGGTTTGCAGCGTGAATCTGGTGTATCTGCTGAAGTTCGTAACCGTTGATCCATTGCACTCAATGGTGGAGCTTTTACCGATACCCGGCAGGGCGATCGTCGAGCGGTACGTGTAGGTGTATTTGTTGGTCGGGCTCACGAGAATCGAAACGGTGCAATTCTTTCCATTGATAGACAATGACGGCGTAACCGCGCTTCCGAAGTCGGTAATATCGCCGGTCGTGGTGGTGGGCAGATTGTTGACCCGGGAAATATACCGGAATGCCAGACGCATGGCGCCTTCATTGGCCCAGTAGCTCTTGACTATTTCCACGTCCTGGTTGTGCAGCTCGCTGCCGCTGCCGATGAGCCGGAGCGTGCCGACGCCGATGATGGAAAGGATAATGCCGAGCGCCACAGCACCGACAATGGCGCTGCCGCTATTCGTAGAAATGACGTTCAGTTTTTGCATCGAAGGCCCCCTATGGTCGCCGTGTAATGGATAGGCTCACCGCCCGCGGTCGTGTACATCGAAAGGTAAAATTCGGCCTGTTTCCCGTTTTGAAAGACCTTGAAATGGGTCGCGGGCGTGCTGAAATCGCACAGATACGAGGTCAGATACCGGCTGTTGTTCATTTCGAGCGTGGTACCGTTGATGCGGAAATAGGCGGCCTGCGATCCGTCACTGTTCCTGACCGTTATGTCCGTGAGATTGTCAACGTCCGCTGTCGGCGCCGCAGAGCCGGTGCCTGCGCAGATAAAGCTCCCGTTTCGCACGTTCTGCTTGAACAGCTCGGATATGAGCGAGCTTTCAAGCTGGAGCCGCTGGAGCGCCATCATCCTGCTGGTCGCGGTCCCGGAAAAAGAGACCGCGTAGAAGATCAGTCCCAGGACCACGGCCGTTACCGTTCCCGCGATAATGACCTCGACCAGGGTCACGCCGCTGCGGTTGTTTGCATGGATCGTTTTCATGGCATTCAGTTTATGCTGACCAGGGTGATGATCGTTTCGAGCGTTTCGGTCCGGTCGACCCCGTCTTCCTTATAGGTGATCGTCGCGATGATGCGCTTGGCCGGGATCGTGGTTCCGCTGTAGGTATAGGTCTGGGGTGCGACCCTCACGCTGATGGTCCCGGTCACGTCGTCGGACGTTCCCGAAGTCCCGCGCGTGTCAAGCGTCACGGTCTTCGGGTATCCGGAAACCAGGTTGGTTCCCACCGCAAGGTTGAGATAATTAGGGGAGCGGTAGGAGTATTCCGGGCTTTCCAGGACCCGTTCGAGCTCCTGATACGCCTGTCTCCGGAGCAACTCCTTCTGGTTGATACTCGATCCTTCGGACAATACCTGAAACACCGCGATCACGATCACCGCGATGATGATCCCTCCCACCAGCGCTTCAATAAGGGCTGCGCCGTTTGGGCTTCGCAGGCTGTTCATCAATACGCGAGCGTGCCGGTCCATCTGCTGCTCCCTGAGGCTTTCGGGCAGAATGTCCCTGACTTTCCGGCAACGCTGCTCCCGGCCACGCCCGTGGCGGTAATGGCATAGTTGGCAGGGACCGGGTTCGTGGCGCCTGCAAGCGCCGGAAAAGTGTAGGTCCAGTTGTTGTCATCAAGTGACGTGATGCCGATATCGGACCAGTCTGTATTGGAAATGTCTATCCCCCTGTTATGGGTCTGGATGATCGCCGTGCCGATGATCTGGCATGATGAGCGCGCGCCGTCGATTTTCGTGCTTTGCACATACCCCATGTACGACGGGATTCCCACGGCCGCTAGAATTGCAAGAATGACCGAGACAACGATGGCTTCTACCAAGGTGAATCCCTTGGTTCCGGAATGGTGCGATGGAATGTTCATGCGCAAATTACTCTCCCGTATAATTTTACATATGCCTCAATAGAAGTAAAGATCGTATCCCATAATAATACATAGTTTCCGTTCAAAATGTCTCTGTTTTAGTCGTCCTACCGGTGCGGGTTGGTGAGCGAGTTTACCCTGCACCTGTCAAAGGGAACCAGGGCAGGTATGACGTCAAAAACGAAGACTTTTCGGACAGACACTATATAGTATAGTCCTGTTTTGCAATAAAAGCAAGAGGCATTTAATCGTTAAAACATAAGGCGCTTCGGTATGCTCTAAGCTATTTATATTGCGTGGTAGTTCAGAATTAGTGTTCATGAATATAACAAAACAATACACGCGGAAACGAACTGTCCTGGTTGCTCCGTTACAAAGAGACCCCTCCGGCGCAATGCGCCACCTCCCC
>JAFGOU010000556.1 GCA_016926315.1 Chitinispirillaceae bacterium | reverse complement strand
TTGGCCGCGAACGCTTTTGTCTGATAGACCGCGTGGCCGTACCCCTCCTGCTCGTGCTGGACCGCAAACGTCACCCGTTTGGCAAGCTCGCGCAGGGAGAGCGCTTCACGGTGCAGTTCAGGGTATTTTTCGAGCCTGCGAAGGTAGTCGTCGTCCGGGCCGGCCAGGTAGGCGCGTATCGCGCTGTCGTCGCCGGGCTGGACGATGATGCATAGGTCCTCAATGCCGGCTGCCACGAGTTCGACGAGGTGGTAATGGATGAGCGCCCGGGCGATGCCGTCGGGCCCGACCACCGGAAACAGCTCCTTTTTTACGGCATGGGAGGCCGGGAAATGGCGCGTGCCGAGGCCTGCCGCGGGTACGATCGCTTTGCGGACACGGGAGCCGCTCATGCCTGGCCGCCCGACCATCCCTCATGCCCGAAACAATACCTCCGGCCGCCGAACTCCATGGCGCCGGGCGAGGTGCCCTCAAAAACGTCGGGCAGCATGCCGATCCTCCGCGAATATTCAACGGCAATGCTGGGAACCTGTTCCTGCAATGCGTCGATCCTGCCGAAAACCGCGATTGTTCCGCCTGTTCCGCCTCCCGTAATTTTAGCCCCGTACAGGCCCTTTTTCGCGCCCCTGCGGCGGACCGCCTCCACGAGGAAATCGACTTCGTCAACCGACAGATGGCAGTTGGCGCGGTAGCTTTCGTGCGCGCCGTACATCGCCTCTCCGGCGGCGACGAGCGCCGCCTCGCCGCCTCCGTTCGACGCGGCCTGAAGCGCCCCGATAAAGGCGAGCACCCGCTCGTTCTCCTCGACCGGATGCAGGGCCGGTCCTTGTACGCGGTAGGTGGCGTCGGGCTGGATTTTCGTCACCGGATCGTCGTGGGTTTTATACCGGGCGGTAAAATCCGATCCGAGCATGGTTTCGGGCAGGTGCTGCAGGTAGAGTGACTTCATCTCGTCAACGGATATCTCGGTGAGGTAATCGAGCGGTCCGTGCCCCTTTTTCGCCCGGAGGTCATTGATGATGCGTTTACCCATGAACGCGCCGATGCGCACGTCGCTGTAAGGGTTGGCCGCCACCGAGTGACGCATCATGGAGTTGATGCCCACGAAACCGGTTCCGGCAGGAATTTCCACTTCGTCAAGAACCATTCCGGGCCGGCATAAAATATGGATGAGTTTCCGGTGTTTTCCGCTCGTGATCGCGATCTGGTCCATGATGCCGCAGGGAGCGCCCACGACATGGTTCTCGGCCATCTGGCCGAGCCGCGCGATGCGCGCCGCGTCGAGATTGAGCCGGAGATAGGAGTTGAGACAGCAGAGGGTCCCGATCTCCACCGCGGCCGAGCTGCCGATGCCGATATTCATCGGCACGGCGCTTAAAAGGAGCATGCTGAACCCGAAGGGGAGGTGCACCGACTCCTCCTTGAGCAGCGTAAAAATGCTGCCGCCGATGTAGGCCACCCATGAGACGAGGGGATTGGCGTGGTACAGCTCCTTGATGTCGGAATAGGCGCCGAGCCCTTCGCCGGATTCGAAATAGTCAAGCGGGATGCGCGTTTCGACCGGCAGGCTGTGTTTGCCCACCTGCATGGTGCGGATACGCAGGGTGCGGTCGGTGCGTGGCTGAAGCGCCATGAGCATGCCGCGGTTGAGCACGGCCTCGCAGACGTTTGCGCCGGAGTAATCGGCGATACCGCCCATGACATCGAGCCGGGCAGGCACGCGGGAAATGATGATCTCGCCGCAGTTGAAGAACCCTGCAAGGCCGGTCGGGTCGCTGGTCGGTTTCTGGAGTAGTCGCTCGAATTCGGCGACTTCAAAGGGCAGTTGTTTCGCTGACATCGTATCTCCCTGGTTTCTGGATCAGTGGGCGTTGAAGGTTTTTTGGTGAAAATCCCACGCATGCGTCATGATCGTCTCGATTTCCGCATACTCCGCCTTCCAGCCGAGCCGGCGGAATGCTTCGCCCGGGTCCGCGATCAGCGCCGGAGGATCGCCCTCCCGGCGCGCTGCAAAGGCATGGGGGATTTTTTTCCCGGTGATGTTCCCGGCGACTTCCAACAGCTCCCGGATCGAGTATCCCTTCCCGGTGCCGAGATTCATGGAAAGACAGGTCGATGGGCTGCTTTCGATCAGTCGCAGCGCGAGCACATGCGCCCGCGCCAGATCGCTGACGTGGATGTAGTCCCTGATGCAGGTGCCGTCTTTGGTCGGATAGTCGTTGCCGAATACGGTAAGCGCCTCCCGGCGGCCTGAGGCGGCATCGAGGATCAGCGGGATCAGGTGGGTTTCAGGATTGTGTTCTTCGCCGATCTCACCTTCCGGGTCGGCGCCGGCGGCGTTGAAATACCGCAGCGAAACCGAATTGAGGCCGTAGGCGCGGTGGTAGTCCCGCATCATCCGTTCGATCATGAGTTTGGAGGCGCCGTAGGGATTGACCGGATCCGGCGGTGTCTGTTCGGTAATGGGGATCGTCCGCGGTACCCCGTATACCGCGCAGGTGCTGGAAAAGACCATCGTGTTCACGTTTGACGCGCGCATGGCCTCGAGCAGCGAAAGCGAACCCGCCACGTTGTTCAGATAGTATTTCGCCGGTTTTTCAACCGATTCCCCGACATAGGCGAATGCCGCAAGATGGACCACCCCCTGCGGCCGGTGGGTGGAAAAGACCTCCAGGAGCCTTCGCGAATCGGAGAGGTCTCCGTGTTCAAACGGCCCCCATTTGACCGCATGGCGGTGGCCGTGAATGAGGTTGTCGTAAGCTACCGGGATATAACCGGCGCGATGGATCGTTTTGCAGACGTGGCTGCCGATATACCCGGCACCGCCGATAACAAGGATGGTGGTACGATCAGCGGACATTCGGTTCCTTTCAGCTCAGGGAAACCAGACGGAGCAGGTCTTCGACCCGCTCGAACAGGTATTCGGGGTTCGAGCGCTCCAGCACCTCTTTCGTGTTATACCCCCAGGTAACGGCGGCGGCCCTGATCCCCACTTTCCTGCACGCCTCAACGTCGTCGGTAGTGTCGCCGATATAAATAACCCGTTCCGGATCGAGGCCGTTTTTCCGCATCAGCCGCCGCAGCTTCGACGCCTTGCCGAGGATCGCGGACGAATAGGCTCCCGCATCGAAGAATTCCATGGAGAATCGGGCGAGAAAATGCGCGACATTTTCCTCCGAGTTGGAGGTAACCATGCCCATGAAGGCACAGTGCGGTTTGACGGCGCGCAAAACGTCCCGCATTCCGTCAAACGGCTTGATCTCATCGATATGCTCGTGTATCTCCCTGCGGATCCGTATGATGAGGGAAGGGATTTTCCGCAGGGGGATTTTAAAGCTGCGCACCGCCTGACGAAGCGGCTTGTTCCGGAAGTGGACGATCTCCTCTTCGCTTACATGGCGCAGATGAAGGGAATCGAGCAGGTTTCGCCCGATATGGAGCGATAGATCGAAGGTGTCCGCGATGGTGCCGTCAAAATCAAAGATAAGCGCATCGGCCATAGTTGTCGCACTTCGAAAACGAACGAAAACGGGTATGCTGTTGCCGCGTAACGGGAATCGGCGGGAGGGCCTAAAAGGAGTTCGGCAGATAAGCGCTACAGTGAAACGCTTCGGTTTCCTGCTGACCCGCCCGGTTTAAAATACAAAATACCTCCTCGGCGGGGTCATCGTTTTTTTTACAGGAAAGGCAGAGCGGCGGTTTGTTCACGAGGTCGGGGGTGACGTCGCTTCGTTCTTTATTGAAGAAGTATGGTTTTTTTTCGAACATGCGTGATAACGATTCTTTTGTTTCCGGGGTCCGTCGCCGACAACTACAGTAAGTAAATATAACGACATAAGCCGGATTATGCAGGTTTATTTTCTGTCGTCGGTCTGCCGGGATAGGCGCTATCGGAGGGCATGGGGTGAAGGCGATTAGGTTTCATCACTGACGGCGGTGACGGAACCATCGCCGGCGTTTTCCTGCCGTTTCACGGATGGTTTTTCGTAGGTAAAGAGCACCGCCGCCAGCGGAGGCAGGGTAAGTCGCAGCGACTGTTTTTTGCCGAAGCACGCCTGGTGTACGGTTGCCAGGCCGCCGCCGTTGCCGAGGTTGCTGCCGCCGTATACCGCGGCGTCGCTGTTGAGGATCTCTTTCCAGAAGCCGGCAAGGGGAACGCCCACCTGATAGTCGTGATGGGGCACCGGAGTGAAATTGCACGCAACCAGCACCACGTCCTCGGGATCGCTGCCTTTACGAAGGAACGTTATCACGCTGTGCTCCCAGTCCTTGTAATCGATCCATTCGAAGCCCCTGCCCTCGAAATCAAACTCATGCAGGGCGGTTATTGAAGCATAGAGCGTATTGAGGTCGTGGATGAGGAGCTGCACGCCGTTGTGCCGGTCGTGCTGCGCAAGATCATCATCAAGCGCTTTATCGTGCGCCCACTCGTCCCACTGCGCGAATTCACCGCCCATGAACAGGAGTTTTTTCCCGGGATGGGTGTAATGGTACGCATACAGCAGCCGCAGGTTGGCGAGCCGCTGCCAGTCATCGCCCGGCATTTTGTTGACGAGCGACCGTTTGCCGTGGACGACCTCGTCGTGTGAAAGCGGCAGCACGTAATTCTCTGAAAACGCGTAGAGCATGGTGAAGGTGAGCTCGTTGTGGTGGTACTTCCGGTGGATCGGGTCCTTGCCCATATAGTAGAGCGTGTCGTGCATCCAGCCCATGTTCCATTTCATGCCGAACCCCAGTCCGCCGATATAGGTCGGTTTCGACACCATCGGCCAGGCCGTGGACTCCTCCGCGGTCATCTGAATGTCGGGAAAGGCCTTGTACACCTCTATGTTGAGTTTTTTGAGGAAGTCGATGGCTTCGAGGTTTTCCCGTCCGCCAAACTTGTTCGGGATCCACTGCCCGGCCGGACGTGAATAGTCGCGGTAGAGCATCGATGCCACGGCGTCGACCCGCAGCCCGTCGGCATGGTATTTGTCAAGCCAGAACAGGGCGCTCGAAAACAGGAATGAACGGACTTCCGCGCGGCCGTAGTTGAAGATATAACTTTTCCAGTCGGGGTGGAATCCCTCGCGCGGGTCCGCATGCTCGTAAAGGTGCGTGCCGTCGTAATAGACGAGGCCGTGCTCGTCGCTCGGGAAGTGCGACGGCACCCAGTCGAGGATCACGCCGATTCCCTGCTGGTGCAGGTGGTCGACCAGGTACATGAAATCCTGCGGCGTTCCGTAGCGGCTGGTCGGCGCAAAATAGCCGGTGGTTTGGTATCCCCATGAGCCGTAAAAGGGGTGCTCCATGACCGGCATGAGCTCCACATGGGTAAATCCGAGCTTTTTTACATACGCCGCAAGGAGCGGGGCAATTTCCCGGTAGCTGAAAAAATCGTCTTTTGCGGAGCTTTTTCTGCGCCACGAACCGAGGTGAACTTCGAAAATCGAGATCGGTCCGGTAAGGGCGTTGTGTTTTTTACGAACCTGCATCCAGGTCGCGTCATTCCATGAGTAATCGAGGTCCCAGGCGACCGGCGCGGTTAAGGGCGGCACTTCCCAGTGGACCGCATAGGGATCTCCCCGGTTTGCGGCGTAGGTGCCGGTCGAGGATTCGATATGGAATTTGTAAAGATTCCCTTTTTGAAATCCCGGGATAAACCCCTCCCACAGGCCGGAATGGTCGGCCCGGGCGGACAGGAGGTTCGCCTCGTTGTTCCAGGCGTTGAAATCGCCGACCACGGAAACGCGCTTTGCGTTCGGCGCCCAGACCGCGAAATAATACCCCTCGGTTCCATCGTCGGAAGTCGTTTTATGCGCTCCGAGTTTTTCATAGAGCCTGCAGTGGTTGCCCTGACGAAACAGGAAAATATCGAAGTCGGTCAGGCGGGACGATTTTTTTTCCGCCGGAGTCGGCGCCGTCGTATCGGAGGTCATCAATCGTTGTATCCTTATGGCCAACAGGAAAAAAATCCCTATGGATCCTGAAATTACTATTTTCAGGACCACGGACAGCACTCTTTTTTTCGGCTGCCGTCATTACGTATCGTACTATTCAACACAGAAAGAGTCAAAGCCGCCATGGAGGTGAAACCATCGACCCTTTTCCCCGGCCATTTTATCTGGGGCGCCGCGGCGTCGAGCTATCAGATCGAGGGCGCGGCGGAAGAAGACGGCAGGGGACTCTCGGTCTGGGACGAATTCTGCCGCAGGGAGGGCGCGGTGGCCCGTGGAGAGACCGGCGACGTATCCTGCGACCACTACCACCATTTCAGGGAGGACGTGAAGCTTCTCAGGGAGATCGGCGTCGGAGCGTACCGTTTTTCCCTCTCCTGGCCGCGTGTGCTGCCGGAAGGGAACGGTGCACCGAATGCACGCGGTATCGCTTTCTACTCGGCGCTTGTCGATGCGCTCCTCGCGTGCGGAATCGAACCGTGGGTCACCCTGTTTCACTGGGATTATCCGGTCGCCCTGTTCCGGAAAGGCGGCTGGCTCGCGCGTGAGAGCGCCGACTGGTTCGCCGATTATGCCCGGGTGGTCGTGGATGCCCTGTCCGACCGGGTATCGCACTGGATGACCATCAACGAGCCGCGCTGTTTTATCGGCTACGGCCACCAGACCGGGTATCACGCTCCCGGGCTGCAATGCCCGTTTCCCGAAGTACTCCGCGCCGGCCACCACGCGCTGCTCGCCCATGGCAAGGCCGTAGCCGCGATCAGGGCGCATGCCCGGACAACGCCGGTCATCGGCGCGGCGCCCGACAGTTTTGTCCATTATCCGGCCACGGAAAGCGACGAGGACCGTGCGGCCGCTGCGGCGAGCATGTTCGCCATTACGCAGAAAAACGTATTCAACAACAACTGGTTTTCCGATCCCATGGTGCTGGGACGGTATCCGGATGACGGCGTCGCGCTTTTCGGAAGCGACATGCCTTCCATCGCGCCGGACGACATGAAGACCATACGGCAGCCGCTGGACTTCTTCGGGATCAACATCTACCAGGGCATCGGGGTCCGTGCCGGGAGGGGAGGGGTCCCTGAAACGGTTCCCCATGAACCGGGCCATCCCATGACCGCCATGGGATGGGCGGTAACCCCGCGGGCGCTTTACTGGGGCCCGAAATATTACCATGAACGGTACCGACTGCCGATCGTCATCACTGAGAACGGCATGGCAAACAACGACTGGGTGCAGGCCGACGGGAAGGTCCGCGATCCCCAGCGCATCGATTTCATGAAACGATACCTCGCCGAGTATGCGCGGGCGATCCGGGACGGCGTTGACGGACGCGGCTATTTCTACTGGTCGATCATGGACAATTTCGAATGGGCCGAGGGATACGCCAAACGGTTCGGGCTGGTGCATGTCGATTACGAAACGCAGCGGAGGACCGTCAAGGATTCGGGGGAGTGGTACAGGAGGGTGATAGCATCGGGAGGGGCGGAGGTCACTGCGCCAGCCACGTCCGCATCACGCCAAGCGACGCGCTGTCGGACTCGAGCCTGAAATCCGGTTCCTTGCCGTCAAACCGGATCCAGAAGATACTTCTCGATTCCCTCCAGCACCTGCACGGGTATTCTCGGGTCCACAAAGGTTCCTGTTCCCACCTGGATCGCCTTTGCGCCGGCTATGAGGAACTGGAGCGCGTCGTCGGCGCACATGATGCCGCCCATGCCGATGACCGGGATCGTCACCGCCCGGCACACCTTCCAGGTCATGGCGACCGCAACGGGCCGTATCGCCGGCCCTGAGAGGCCACCGCTTCCAAAGGGCAGCACCGGTTTTTTCGTGCGGGTGTCGATCACCATGCCCACGAGCGTGTTGATGCACGAGACCGCGTCGGCGCCCGCGGTCTCGGCTGCCTTCGCCATCACCGTGATATCGGTCACGTTCGGCGTGAGTTTGATGATGAGCGGTTTCTTCGTGAGGTCGCGGAGCCGCCCGGTGAGCCGCTCGATCTGGTGCGGATCGGTGCCGAACGCCAGGCCGCCGTGCTTGACATTAGGGCACGATACGTTGATCTCGTATCCCCAGAGCGTTTCCGCGGATTCGAGCCGTTCCAGCACCTGTGCGTATTCGTCTTCGGTCGATCCGGCGACGTTGGCGATAATGGCGCAGGGAAGCGCGGAAAGCGCGGGAAGTTTTTCGGCGAGGAACCGCTCCACCCCCACGTTGGCAAGACCGATGGAGTTCAGGATGCCCGACGGGGTCTCGACGATCCGGGGGATGTCGTTTCCTTCGCGCGGCGCGAGCGTGACGGCCTTGGTATAGATCGCCCCGAGCCGCGAGAGATCGATAAGGGTTTCGTACTCGCTGCCATAGCCGAATGTGCCGGACGCGACCCCGACCGGATTGGGCAGTGTTTTCGTGCCGATGGTTACGATCAGGTCCCGGGGCGTCACCATGCTATTTCCCCGCTGTCGAACACGGGACCTTCGATACAGGCGCGTTTGAATCCTCCGCCCGCCATTTTTACCGCGCATCCCATGCACGCGCCAACGCCGCACGCCATCACCTGCTCGACCGACACCATGCAGGCGCACGCTCTGCTCCGGGCGAACTCGTGGCACGCTTTGAGCATGGGCAGGGGACCGCAGGCGTAGATCGTGGTCCCGGCGATGACCGGTTCTTTATATGATGATGCGAGGTACTCCGCGGCGGTGCCTTTGAACCCGGCGCTGCCGTCATCGGTGCACACGACCGGGGAGAGGGCGCGGAACCCGTCGGTGTCAGGGACCATTGCGCTGCTGCGGCACCCGAAGATCATGCGGGCGTTGCCGCCCCGCGAGGTGACTGCCGTTGCGAGAAACAACAGGGGTCCGATGCCGATCCCCCCGGCAACGAGCAGCGCGTGGGGAGCAGGGTCGGGAAGGGGAAAGGGTGTTCCCAGCGGTCCGAGAAGGTCGAGTGCGTCACCCGGGCGTTTGCCGGTAAGGATTTCAGTTCCCCGGCCCCGCTTTTGGTAGATCATGGAGGCGGTTTTTTTATCCGGATCGAGCGCAGAGAATGCAAAGGGACGGCGCAGGAGAGGTACCGTGTCGCGCGATATCCTGACCGTGAAAAACTGGCCTGGCCGCGGCACCTCGGGGGTCGCGTCCCACGAGAAGGTCATCTCAAAGAAATCGGTGCTGATGGGGTGGTTGGAGACAATGGCGGGGGTAAGGTGCTTCATACGGTGGTATTGATCTTGAAAATATATATCTAGTTTCTGTCCGAAAACCCCTGTTTTTTAAGAATCCGTCATTCCGGCGAAAGCCGGAATCCAGGGTTTCTGGCCGTTTTCGCTAGCTGGATACCGGCTTTCGCCGGTATGACGTCAAAACAAAGACTTTTCGGACAGACACTATCTAACCGGAATTGTTTTGGCAACTTTGCTTTTTAGGTACGGTAGCTCCCTAACGTCTTGCTCCTCCCTTCCTTTCATCATACAATATAAAATGTATTCCCCTGCCGGTGCGCTTCTATTGCTGAAATGGCGGTGCGCCGGATAATTGCAGCGCGGTCCAGGCGGTAAGGATAACCATGAGCGTCAGAGCGTCATTCGAGGAAAAGGTACTCAGGAAACTCGGAAAACATGTCCGTTTGCAGGGATTTGTCACCCACGAGCAGATCGAGGAGCTGGTGCCCGATGCCGCGGAGCAGGTCAGGATCAGGGAGGTCCTGAAGGAACACGGCATCACGGTTCATCCGGTCCGGTCCGGTCCGGGTCCAATCAGGGCGGGAAGACGTCATGCCGCGGGCGACGGCAGGGGGAACTTTTCGGATCCGACCTGGGTGTATCTCAAGGGGCTCGGCAAGGTGCCGCTCATGAACCGTGGGCAGGAGGTGCAGCATGCGATCCTGATCCGTTTTGCCAGGCACCAGATGTTAAGCAGGGCGTTCCGGGAAACCGTGATCATCGAAACGCTCTATCACATCGCGCAAAAGCTTTCGGAAGGGAAGGTGCGGTGCACCGAGGTGTTGCAACTTGACGACGAATTCTCGGCCGACCAGGCGAGCATGGACAGGGCGACGCGGGAATTCCTTGACGTCATCGCCGCCATCAGGAAAAAACGGGCGGAACTGGAAACTCTTCAACGCAATGGTTCGCCGGCCGGGTCCGCCGACGGGCGCGCGGAAGCGATCGAACGGCTTGAGGAGGAGTGCACGGAAATCTGCATGCAGCTCAAGCTCAATCCGCACCAGATACGCGATCTGCTCGCCAGGTTCCGGTCCCTGCTGGCGGCTTCGCAGAACGAGACGGCGCTTGACGAATTCACCTATTGGGAGGACATGCGCGACGAGGCTAAATGTTCGATCATCGAATCGAACGTCCGTCTCGTGGTCAGTGTGGCGAAGCGGTACATCCATCGAGGGCTTGAGATCAGCGATCTCATCCAGGAAGGCAACAAGGGGCTCATCACGGCGGTGGAAAGCTTCGATTACCACCGGGGATATAAGTTCAGTACCTATGCGATCTGGTGGATACGTCAGGCGATCCTGCGCTCGATAAACGAAAAGGCCAAGACCATCCATGTCCCTGCCAATACGCTTGACCTGTTTTCCAAGATCGACCAGTACTCGCGCGAGTATTGCATGAAAGTCGGCAGGCAGCCGACGATTGAGGAGATCGCGGACCATCTGAAAGTTTCTCCCGAAAAGGTGACAAATGCGCTTGAAAGCGTGCTCAACCCGGTATCGCTCGACATGCATGTCGGCGATGATGATGCCACGATCGGCGAATACCTGGAGGATCCGGCCGCCGAGGACCCGTTTGAACGGCTGTCGCTTGCCGATTTGCGCAGGCATATCAACCTCGCGCTGGATTCCCTTGATCAGAGGGAAAAACAGACGGTGATAATGCGGTTCGGTCTTGATGACGGCAGGATCAAGACCCTTGGCGAGGTGGGTGAACGGCTCAGGCTCAGTAACGAACGGATCCGCCAGATCGAAATCAAGGCGCTGCGGAAATTGCGGAAGTCCGCCCGTTCGAGCGAGCTCGAGCCGTGGAAGGAGGGTGTGGACGTCGCGGCGGAAACGGAAGAGTAGCGGCGAAAGGGAGCATTTTTGCCGGTGGTGCGCCGACCCGCACGACCTATTTTATTCCTGTATGCATAGCGATGCGCCCGTTCAACAACCGATCGGTTTTCAGTTCTATGCCAATTATCGGCGCTAAAATCCGGGAGCGGCTACAAAAAGCCCGGCTGTTTATTTTTGATCTCGACGGCACCGTGTATCTGGGTTCCGCGCTGATCCCCGGTGCACGGGAATGTATTGCCGGTATCCGTGACCGGGGTATCCCCTATGTTTTCCTGACCAACAACTCTTCACGCAGCGCACCGTACTACCGGCGCAAGATCGCCCGTCTCGGCATTCCCGTTACCATGGACAACGTGTTCACCTCGGGACAGGCGACCGGAATGTATCTGGCCCGCAGAAAACCCGGCGCGCGCATTTTCGTGCTCGGCACGCGTTCCCTTGCCGCGGAGCTGGCGTCGTACGGGCTTGTCCCGTGCGATGGCGCGGAACCGGTCGATTACGTGGTGGCCGGATTCGACACCGAATTGACGTATAAAAAACTGCGCACGGCGTGCGGACTGATCGACCGAGGCGTACGCTAT
Organism: Chitinispirillaceae bacterium; assembly: GCA_016926315.1. Next base: position 2,183 of record JAFGOU010000556.1, on the reverse strand, counting down.
ATCGCGACCAATCCCGATTATGTCTGCCCGATCGACGGCGGTCGCAGCATTCCTGATTGCGGATCCATGTGCTTTATGATCGAGAAGGCGACCGGGAAGCGGCCCCTGGTGATCGGGAAACCTGCGCCCGATATGATCAGGCTCCTGTGCAGGAAATTTTCCGTGCCTGCGGAACGGACGGTGGCGGTTGGCGACCGGTTGTATACCGACATCGCCGCCGGGAAAAACGCCGGCGCGTTAACGCTCTGCGTCCTTTCGGGTGAAGCGACTGCCCGGGCTGTCGCTTTGTCTCATGTCAAACCCGATGCGGTCATGGAGTCGGTCGGTGTCCTTAACGGCCTGCTGCGGCCATGAACGTGCTTTTTCTCTGCACCGGAAATTATTACCGTTCCCGGTTTGCGGAGGAGTATTTCAACGCTTTATGCGCACGCCAGTCGCTGCCGCACCGAGCCGTTTCCCGCGGCCTGGCCGAAGAGTTCGAGCGCCTGAAAAATCCGGGGCTGATTTCCGCCGATGCGGTCGCTGAGCTTGAAAAATCCGGTATCCCGGTGAAAAAACCGGTTCGCAAACCGCAGAAACTTTCCGGGAACGAAGTGCCGTTGTACGACCTGATCGTCTGCCTGGATAAAAAAGAGCACCAGCCCATGGTAAGAAAACGAAACAGTCTGAAAGGCCGGAAGATCATCTACTGGAAAATCAAGGATCTGGGTGAGGCGGCGGCTGCGAAGGCCCTGCCGGAGTGTCGGATCATGGTGGATGACCTGCTGCAAAAAATCCGCAGCGGCGCGGTTTCGGGAAGGTAAAATAACCCTCAAGTTCCGCCCCTTTCTGCCGATACCTCTGAAAGGCGTCTCTGTTTTTCAAATTATCTCAAGGGGGTCGGCATGGATGCAACCTCTCAGGCCCTGGTTGCAGGCTCGACGCAGGCGGTACATCAGGTTCTCGAAACCGCGACGAATGCAGTGATCAAGCAGGCTGAAAAGTTGATGGAAGCGACAGTTCGGATGGCCGTGGGGATGGAGATCGGCAAAGGCGCAAACATTGACGTGAGCGCCTGACACCGAGCCTTGGCGGTCAAAAAATCCGGAAAAAGGGGCGGCACTGATGTCCGCCCCTTTTTTATTGTATATTGAGGGTACCCCGGGCAGGTCATGTTCCTGCCGCCGGGACCGGGATTTGAAACGAAAGGTCCCCATGGAAAAAGAGTGCCTGCAGAAGTTACTGCTTCAGGTTTCCAAAGGATCGGTCTCCGTCGCCCACGCGTTTGAAAAACTCAAGGACCTGCCGTTCGAAGACCTCGGTTTCGCCCATATCGACCACCACCGGGCGATCCGCAAAGGGTATCCGGAGGTGATTTTCTGCCAGAACAAGACGCCGCAGCAGGTCACGGGCATCGCCCTTGCGCAGATCCGCCACGGCGAGACGGTCTTCGGCACGCGGGCGAACCGGGATGTTCTTTCGGCCGTAACAACGGAAATTCCGGGCGCGGAGATTGACGAGACTGCCCGCTGTTTCTGGAAAAAATCGAAACAGTGGAAGAAAAAGAGGGCGCGCGGGTCAATCGTGATCTGCTCCGCCGGTACCGCGGATCTGCCGGTGGTTCAGGAAGCCAAGGCAACCGTCGAGATCCTGGGGCATACGCCAATCATGCTCAAGGACGTGGGCGTTGCCGGGATTCATCGGCTCTTCAGTCACCGGGAGACCCTGCGGAAAGCGGCGGTGATCATAGCCGTCGCCGGCATGGAGGGCGCGCTGCCCTCGGTGATCGCCGGGTATGTCTCCTGTCCGGTCATCGGCGTGCCCACCTCGGTGGGGTATGGATCACACCTCGGCGGCATGGTGCCGCTGTTCGCCATGCTCAATTCGTGCGCCACCGGGCTGACGGTGGTGAACATCGACAACGGGTTCGGCGCGGCCTGCGCGGCGGCGGGGATCGTGACACGGTAATGGCGATGAGGGGGGTGCGATTTTTCAAGAAAAGGTTTCCTGAAGATGATGCATACCCGGTGCCGGCCAAGGGGGAGAGCGATACCATGACACCGGGAAACATCAGGGTCATGCCCGCCAGGGTATTTCCCGTGTCACTGGTCTGATTCGATCGTCACCCGATAGATGTTCTTCCATTTTTTTCCCGTAAGGTAGAAGGTCCGTGTCGCGGCATCGTAGGCGATCCCGTTGAGCAC
>JAFGOU010000555.1 GCA_016926315.1 Chitinispirillaceae bacterium | reverse complement strand
TGCGACGCATCCACCCCCTCGTTGCGGAAACTGCGCGCGAACTCGTACACCCGGTCGAACCCGCCGGCAATGGCGCGCTTGAGATAGGTTTCGGGCGCGATGCGCAGGTACACGTCGATATCGAGCGCGTTGTTGTGCGTAACAAACGGCCGGGCAAGCGCGCCGCACGCCTTGTTGGAAAGCGCCGGGGTGTCGATCTCCAGAAACCCGTTACAGTCAAGAAAATCACGGATGGTCCTGATGATCCGCGTCCGCTTCCTGAACCGCTCCCTGGACTCGGGCGTGGTGATCAGGTCAAGGTACCTGCGCCGGAGCCGCAGCTCGGGATCGGTCAGCCCGTGGAATTTCTCCGGCAAGGGACGCAATGACTTGGAAAGAAAGGTAACCCCGTCGACGTCGATGGTTTTCTCGCCGGTTTTGGTGGTGATCATGGCGCCGGCAACCCCGACGAAATCGCCTATGTCAACCGCGTTCTTGAAAAGGTCAAACTGCTCCCCGAGCTTGTTTTTCTGCAGGGCGAACTGCAGCCTGCCTTCAAGATCGTACAGATGCCCGAACGCCAGCTTGCCGAAATAGCGCAGCGAAACGATACGCCCGGCAACCGACACCGGCGCAATGCCGTCGGCAAGCTCGGCCGCCTCATGCAAACGGTGGGTCCGCTCGAACCGTTCGGCAAAGGGGTTGACCCCGGCCTTGCGGAGAAGGTCGATCTTGGCCGCGCGGACGCTTACCTGTTCATTCGGGTCACTATCGTGTTCCATGGAATAAGGCTCCTGGGGATAACGGTGAAAAATAAAGGGTGAAAATACAATATGGGCCGGGGTGACTATGCGGGGTGCGGTAAGGAGCGGGTGTCAAGGATACCACATTACTGAAAAAAAAATGTTACCTCCGGATAGCCGCGAATATATATTACAAAACCCTATTCTGTTTATAATCATACACTAAGGACGGTGGCGTGGTGGTGATTGTCGGGTTTCATGCGGTGAAAATACCCTCAATTATTTCGTCCCCTATTATAGCTGGGGATCGCACTTCGTTCCATCGATGTGAAGGGACATGGCGCCTCTACTCATTGACACCTTTGATCATTTCCTATTGTCGATTATTCAGCAAGGAGAGATGACATGAGCATGATGCGGGATCGTTTAAGGCAATCATCGCCAAAATTATATGAGTCGCTTGAGCGAAGCTGGGATGTCGCCTGGGAGGAGTGGCTGCCGGCGATCAGCCCCCAGAAGGATTCGTTTAATTCCTACCCGCATATACGCAACCTCGAAATATACCTCGACAAGCTCGTGCTTGCTTATGAAAGCCGCACGGGAAAAAAGAACGGGCTGTTTTCCGATCTGGAAGCGTACGTCATATTGAGCAGCATCCTGCTGCACGACATAGGAAGGGCGATACCTTACGGGGACCATTGGGAAGAATCCCAAAAGCTCATTGAACGGAACTGGTCCCATCTGGGCATACCCAACTACGAGTTGGCTCTTTCCATTGCCAAAATTTGCGAAGCGCATGATTACCACCACTCCCTGCAGGCCGGATACAATCTTGATAACCTGGCAACGGTAACGATTGATCCGTTCGGAAGAATCAGGGAACGGGAATTGGGCGCGGTGCTGATCCTTATCGATCATATTGACGGCAGCATTATCCGTGTCATGCCCGACTTTATCCAGGAGGACAAAGAGGTAATAGGAAAATTCCGTCGCAAGATACGAGGTATCGATATCGATCTTGATGGCGGATTGATCAAGGTGGTGCTGGGGGAGCATTGGGAGCCATCACCGGGAACCGGATACCATCTATCCCCCGGGTTGATATGGAGCATAAATGAAGACCTCCTGGAGGTAAAAAATGCCACCTTTAACAACGCATTACCTCTGGCTGATTATTTAAAAAAGGACAGCACCGCTTATCCGGAAGATTTAAAAAGTGCATTCAACGCCATTACGCTGTCTGGGCCGGAAAGCAATACTTTTACGGTATCAAAAGCCTCTATCAAAAAACAATGGAAAAAAAAGTATACAACCGTTAAGCAACGAACGCTATTCCAGATGATTTTTAAAGGAAGAACGCCGAATTTTCTGAAAATGCTGCTGGCCTGGCGGTTGCTCTTTGTCGACCGGGAAAAAAGGAAGGACAAAGACTGGACAGACCGGAAGAATCCGCTAATAGAATTGAAAAAAGCCAGTAGCAACAACGGGCCGACAGGCGACCTCAACAGGCAGATACGATTACTTAAATGGAAACGATTGACTTTAAAAATGAAATATCTTGTCTGGTTGTTTTCGAAACGCATAAAAGCCCGGAAACCTGCCCCCCCCTCCTCTCCGCCGAAGGCAAAAAATGTTTCTGCACGAATTCCTGACAATATTCTCCTGGCAATTGTTTTAGGCAATACGCTGGAGAACGCCGTAACGCTGAGAGAAGTCAAGGAAATTCTGCAATCCATCGACCTTCCCCTCTTTGGCTGGTGCGTTGAATACAAAGACCGCCTGTACAACTGGAAAGGTGAAGAGACCTATGAGCCGATTTTTTCCCGGGAGTTTCTGAAGCGCACCCTTGATGACATGTGGTTTCTCAGCTCGCGCATTTTTGGCGCCAACAAACTCAGCTATGAGTCGCTCGCCTCGCAGATGCGGGAACCTGATTTACTAAAAGTTAAAAGCGCGGTCAAGCGGTTGTGGATTCTTTCAAGTTCATTTCCTGAAAAGCCCGCGGCGCCGACAACAGGAGACTTGAAAAAAGAACTCGCCGACGGATCGGTGTTTTGGATATCCGACGGATATTGGCGCTGGTCGATAAAAAACAGGGATCAACGTCACGAAGTATGCACCGATGCTAATGTCGACACGATGAAGACCATACTTGAAAATCTTGGCGATCCCAACGGAGGTATTCTATGAGCCTGAAATTCGATGATTTTTTGCACCCAAAGGCGCGCGGACGCATTTCTCTCGATTATCCTCTCGATGTGCTTCTTAACCGATCGTGTCTTCTCGGCGACTATGAAGACGGCGCCATAGAAAAATTACATGCCTATAATACAGAACTGTATCGGTGGTTCAGCAAAGATCCAGAAGCCCATGCTTTTTCCAGGGAAGATTTCGATGAATTATCAGGCGAAACATTAAACAGCCTTAAAAACGATGTGACGCCTGAAAAAAGAAAGTCTCACAGGGAGGCGGTAATTAAACGCCTCAAAAAAAGATCAAAGCGATATAAAAATATACCAAATGATTTGCTCCACTCATTTTTTGAAATCTATCAGTGCTGCAATGGTGAACTGGGTGGCATCCGTTTGCCGAAAGAACCGGATAACCTTGAAGAAGAATCGATTCGTCCTGATTCGCAAATAGGCTCCGGCAACATCCTCATCAAAGGGCGTCCCGGCACCGGAAAGAGCACGCTCGCGCTGCAGATGGCGGTAGCCTGCACCTGGCGGCCCAACCACTACTCCTCGGTCTTTTTCTCGCTCGAAGAGTCGAGCGATAACGTTATGGCAAAGGCCGTGAACATGGGGTGGGATAAAAAATGCTGCCCGGTCCGTTATCTTGACGATATCGATGATACGTCATCCCCGGAACAACTGGGCAAAGCGCTTAAAAATCTTTTGACACAGCCGGATGATTGCCCGATGAAATCAGGGAAAAAATGCAAAACCCATCCCCCGCACAAGGAAACCATTGACCCGTGCGTCATAATGCCCATGCTCTCTCCCCGGAGCATATCGCCAAACGAGCGGGGCGCCGATTCGCTGTTCTGGGAACGCTACAAGCAGCTCGAAAAAATATTGATCGGCGCGCACTGGCTGCGGACCGCATCTGAGGAAAAAAACAACGGGATTCCGGATATCCGCATGGTCTGCATCGACAGCCTGAATGTTTTCGGCGATCAACTGCTGACCAGGACCGAACTGTTCAAGCTTTTCGATCTGTTCAACCGGTTCGGGGTAATCGGCATCTTCACCACAGAACAGGATCTGCATGGAGAAGAATCCGTTTCGACCGATTCGGCCAACTACCTGGCGGATATTGTCATCAACCTGAAAATGGAGGAAGACAACGGTTATTCGTTGCGTTATTTTGAAATTGAAAAATCGCGGTATCAGCATGAGGTGTACGGAAAGCACCCGCTGAGAATGCGGGGTCCGGAAATTTATAAACTGCATCGCTCGCAGTGGAGCAACAGCGATAAGACCGTGAAAGAAATCTATGGCCTGTTTGCCGGATCAAACCTGCAACCAGATGCTATCAAGAATTATCTTAACATGCTGGAAATAAAAAAAGATGAAGCACCCTCCACAAAAACACACATCAACCCCGACAATGATCTTATCGAATCATACACCATGTATTTGAGCGAATATTACTGGTATCTGTCGGCTCAAGGTACCGATAAACATGAAAAAGAAGAGCATAGTAAACAAACGATCCGGGAAATTCTTGAGAACCGCGGGCACATGCACCAACCCATCATGGTGCAACCCTCGGTCCACTATATTGTAAGCGCTACCGAACGGAACCTGCCGGAAATCGATCCCGTGAATATGAGCAAGGCTGCTTCTAGGCATACCCCGGCGGAAATCGATGCTAAGAATACCTTTGACCTGGGGGAGGAGAACCTGAATGAAATCATCAAACCGAATCTTCCTCGCGGCAGCACGGTGACCATTCTTGGCCAACGGGGCACCTATAAGACGATCATGGCCCGCAATTTCCTGCTGCACGGCGTATGCACAAAAAAGGAGAGCGTTTTACTCATCAATTTCGGTGAAAAAGCGACGTTTCCGTTTAATGAAGAAGCGGCGCGATGGCGCACGAGCAGGCCGGACAAAAAAGTAAAAGAAGTGAAATGGGAACGATTTTCTCTGATTAAAGCACGAGGCATCAATGATTCCAAGCGGTGCCTGGATATATACGAATATGACGACCAAGGGAATGATGACGGGTATGGAAAAGGGAAAAATCCGGTATTCATTGAGCTCTCCCTGAAAGGCGGCGCTTTGATTCCCGAAGAATTGCTGGAATTCGTCCGTGATATCCTGCGCCAGTACAGTATTGACGATACCGAAAACCGGAGAATCCGGCGTGTCGTTCTGGACGACTGCGCTCTGATCGGCGTCAGCTACCCGTTTTTAATGAAAAGCAGGACGGCCGGGGACCTGTTTCTGTCCGCGTTCGTACACATCATTAAAAAATACGGCATCGACCTCGTTATTACCGGTACGACCCGTCAATTGAAAGAATCGGATGAAATGGTCGAGCGCGCGAGCGAGCTTGCCGACAGTGTGATTACCTGCGACTATTGCGACGTATTCGGCGACCGCTATGTAACGGTCAGCGGTGAAGGACTGACCGCGGCAAGCATGTATCGCAATCAATCAACGCGCTATTTTGAATATGCGCCGGCAGTGATAATGGCGGACAAAGGAACCTTAGAGGAAGAGGTAAACAAACGGTACTTTAAGGCAGATCTTGATTTCCTCAAGGGTCTTGTTGGTTTTGGGACCGGGAAGGTACACCGTCCCGGCCTGACCATCCATCTGTTTACCCAGCCGGGTGATATTTACGGTGATTATAAGAAGGAGGTGGAAGGCCTGATGCTCGATGCGGTTGAGTCGTCCATGAAAACGCAACTGGCGACGACGGATGAAAAGCCCGACATACAGGTGAAAGCCTTTGAAGTGACCGGTTCCGACGCCTATCATTCTTCACTCGAAGTGTTGAAAGGCAAGCCCATCGACCGGACGGTTGTCTACAACCTCGATGAATTCTGGAAGTCGGCCGACCGGGATATCAACGAATCGCTTGCTGATTTAAGCGAGTATTTTCCTTTTGCAAAAACCGACAAAAATGAATCCCCGGATTGTCGATGGTCAAAAAGAGATTTTGCCATCTGGCCCTGCGCTCCGAAGCGTAAAGACAACAACAAGCAAGAGCACTCTGATAAAGCGGTATACGCCGTTCCCTTTTATGCCAACGTATTGGTTATTGCCTATCATAAAGACAAGATTAGTTTGCCGCAATATACACCGGGCAAGGACTACAAGGTGGGATGGTCTGATATCGCAGAGGCCGTCGAGAAAAACAACGCTCTTTTTTATTGCGACCAGGGAGCCAAAGAAACGCTTTCTTGCCTGTTGCTGGATTGTCTTGTTGCTGCGAATAAAAGCAATCTAGAGAATAATCTTAATGTTCCTGATCGCAAAGACATTGTCAACCAAAGTTTCCAGTATTCCACATTTGAGAAAGAAGTAAGATCCACCCCGGATAATCCTATAATCCAGCTTGACGAAAACGACATTACCATGGGCAGCGAGATCCTTGACCTCCTTAATACTATCACCCCCACCATTGACAGAAGCTTTTTAACTAATTTAAAAAGTATAAGAAAGCTGTTCCGCAGGCAACTACTCCTCTCTAATACGGAAGAGAAAAGCAAGAGAGAGAAAAGGATAAAAGCGGATATCCTTGACAAATCCGCGGCTTTGCACGTTTGCTGGTACAGCCAGTTGAGGCAGCTCATCAAGAACAATCCGGAGCTTGCGGATAAAATTAAAATCTGCCCCCTACCCGGCGGGGGCTTCAGGGGCGACTGGTATCTCGCCATAGCCAAGGGCTCCGTCAGCATGGATTTGGGCGTCAATGCGGTTGAAATCCTTACTAAAAAACATGAGGAGTACAACCGGTTTGCTAAAGGTGTCGGCCTGCCTGTTCGCCATGAATTTATGAAAGAGGAAAACGGGTTCCTTGCCTGGCCGCATGCAAGCGATGTCAAGGCTCTCGATATATTTACCATCCATCGATACGCGTTTTCCCGCGCCAGTATCCCGGGCTATACACGGTTCCGCCGCATGCTCTCTACGATGATGGAAGAGGTTAACTGGGTTGAAGGAACAAACGAAACCGAAATTAATAAAAATATTGAAAAAATTGTAACCCGAATCCCCGAGCAAATAAAGTTGCTCAACGATACCACCGAAGAAAATGTCCCATAACCCGCCACGGCGACGATCCTGGTCCCCCGATCCCGTGTATTTTTTGGGTGAGATTACCGAAGGGTGCGGGTATATATAGTGTCAGTCCGAAAAGTCCCCCTGCGAGGGATTTAGGGGGCGCAAAACCGGTTAAAGCAATACTACCTGAATAGTTACTATTTCTTTATCCTTTCCTGAATTCTGAGCGCCTCTTCGTGGATTTGCTCGAAAATGTCACGGATGAATTTCTTCGAGAGACTTTTTTTTCCGCTTTTTTGCAGACGGGTTGAAAGGACTTGCCTCCAGCGTTCGAGTTGCAGCAGCGAAACGTTATGATCGCGTTTCCAGGCGCCGATGTCCCTGACGAATTCCATCCGTTTCCCGAGGAGACCGATGAGGTTGTTGTCGATTGCGTCGATTTCGCTCCTGAGCAGGGCTATCTTCTGCTGGTCCTGTTTATCCTCTATGTCAGCAAATGACCAACGTAACCTTTTCATCAATGTGCCGTAGGATGCGGGGGTGATCTGCTGTTTCCCATCGCTCCTTGCGGTATCAGGGCCTGGATGAACTTCTATCATGAGACCGTCGAAAAGAAAATCCATGGCTTCCTGTGCGACCGAAAACACATACTTTCGGTCCCCGCAGATATGGCTCGGGTCGCATATAAGGGGCAGATGGGGCGACTGACGTCGCAATTCGATCGGGATCTTCCAGATTGGATGGTTACGATACGTATCACGGCGATAGGTGAAAAAACCACGGTGTATCGCCATGATTTTTTTTATCCCTGCATTGCTGATCCGTTCGATGGCGCCGATCCACAATTCAAGGTCGGGGTTGATAGGGTTTTTTACCATTACCGGAATATCAACGCCGCGCAGCGCTTGAGTGATTTCCTGTATAAGAAAAGGATTCGTCGTGGTCCTGGCGCCGATCCAGAGCAGATCGATGCCAGCTTTGAGGCAATGCTCTACATGCGCAGGATTTGCCACTTCCGTGGCAACCGGCAGCTTCGCGGCCAAACCGGCATTTTTCAGCCACGTAAGGCCCCTTACGCCAATGCCTTCGAATAATCCGGGATGGGTACGCGGCTTCCAAATGCCGCCACGCAACACGGTTATTTTGTAACGGGAAAGCTGTAATGCTGTCTGTAGTATCTGGTCTTCCGACTCCACACTGCAGGGACCTGCTATAAAAAATTTGCCCGAGCAAGGAATATTCCATTTGGCGAGCGGATCAATCGAAATGCGCAAGGTCACGGGTCTCTCCTTTATAGGATAATGAAAGCGGGACTTTTTACATGGTTTCCCTCAATCTAACAAATGCGAACATACAGATCTCGATGTTCATTTCCGGAAAAGATTAAGCCGTGGAATCGAAGTTCCACGATAAAATTACGGCATAGTAGTGTCGTACAACGTAACATTGTCGGTGATGAATTCCATCCGGATCATTTTTCCGTCTTTCAAAACATCGGCAACAATAAGCCGGAAACTCTGCGCTTGGTATCGCGGCCAAGGTATGGCTCATCATTCTGACGCCATACATCGAGTGGCCACTCGTGGCATGCTTTTGCGGCAATCGTACTCCTCTCCATCCCGGGCGACGGCACCGATTATTTTCATTGTTTGCGTATGCCTCAGGAAGATGCCACTCGTTGTAAAGGCCTGAAGAAACTCAATGCGCGGATGGCGGCGTTCATCATATGACCGGCCCGGCAGCGGCCGGCGAAAGGCGGCGGCATGGATCGGCGTTCTTTTTTAACGGCAACAGGAGCGATTGCCATGGCAAGCCAATTGACAGGATGTACCGATCTCAGGTATCTCTGGCGCAAGCTCAAGGCGCGTTTTGCCGCGCCACAGGCCATACTCTCGGACCGTGCTCCGGCGGTCCTGCCGGACGGCCACGGTGCGGTAACGGTCGAACAGGCGCTCAACTCCCGCTGCTCCAGCGATTTTGACGGCGATCCGGAGGTTCTGCACTGGGGCATGGCAGATACCGGGACAACATTGACAGACGCACAAGTTGACGCGGTTGTTGCTGCGGCGTCGTGCCGGCGGTTTTCGACAGCGCTGACGGGAGCGGCAAAGGACCGCGGCTCCGTGGTTTTTTTCAACGACGCCGCTGTTTCGGGCAAAGAACGGGAAACACTCCTGATTGAAAACGGCATGCTTCAGCAGGCGGTGGGGCTTGTCTGCGCGGCCATGGGCGTTGCGGTTGTTTTCCGGTCAGACTCGATCGGGCGCGCCTTGCCCGGCAACCGGACAGAAGTGCTGCGCTACCGGCTCGAACCCATGCGGCCGTCGTACAAGGGCGCGTATTGGACGGATCGTCTTCCAGGACCCGAAAAATCGTGGCTGACGGGCAATCTGCCCGACCCGGACCGCAAAGGCAGAATGCCGCTCTTTATGGCGCTTGCCGCTGCCATGGCTGAAAAACGGGGTGAAAACGCTCTGGTAACCAGGGCACACCTGGGTCAGCTTCTGTGGGCCGCACGCGGCCGGACCCCTCATTTGTATCTGTCAAAACCGTGGGGGCTGACCATCCCGACGGCATACGGCGTTCAACATCGCACCGGCCTGGCGGTCTTACTGCCCGATGGGAGCGGCCATGTCTACGGCAGCTTGAGCGCGGGGAGACCGACGCACCGCCTCAGCGCAATCGAAGGCGGCGCCAGCGGGCTCCATGCACGGCTCACGCAACACTACCCCGGCCCTACCGGATTTATCCTGCTGCAAACCGCGACAAACGACGACTGGGCATTAATGGAGACCGGGTATATGCTGCAAAACATCCTTGTTCAGGCGGCAGCTATCAACTGCGCGGTAGAGGCGGCGGTTGAGCCTTTCCGCATGCCTCCAGGGTCCGGGAGTACGACGACCAAGGCGCTCATTGCCATGGCCATGGCCTGAAAGCGACCGTTGCGCGGCAAGCCATACAACCCCTGGCAGACCGACTCATGACCATGAACATTACGATCGAATCGATCTTTCCCGCAGAGCGGCCGGTTCTCCAGGCAGACACGATCCACCTGTGGATTTTCAACCGGTCCTATCTCGAAAACACGCTGGCCGGCCGGCCGGACCTGCTTTCTGCGGAAGAAAAACGGCGGTCGCGAAAATTAGTTTATCCCGACGACCGGAAGAGATTTAATTTATACCATACGGCAACGCGCTTCATGCTCGGATACTATCTGGCGATACACGGCGAAGAGGTTCTTTTTGTCAATGGACCTTTTGGCAAACCTGCCATTGACGGGTCAACGGTGCGGTTCAACGTGTCGCACAGCCATGAGTATATGGCGCTGGCAGTGGCGCAGAATCGCGAGATCGGCGTTGATATCGAATATTGCAGACCACGTCCGGCCCATCCGGGCTTTCTTCAGACGGTCGCGCATCCCGATGAGATCGAGTGGATCTCACGACACAATGCGGTTGAGCAACAGCGGCTGTTCTATGAGTTGTGGGCGCGAAAAGAGGCTTTTTTAAAGGCCACCGGCCGGGGGATCGGCCGCGATCTTGCCGTTTTCCCCGTCTGCGTGAAAGAGGGAAACGAAGCCGTTGTGGAGGCAGAGGGGAAATGGTGGCGAATCCGGCACATTTCCGGACCCGACCGGTATAGCTGCGCCCTGTGCTATGACGAGTGTTCTCAGCGCTTATCAACGGCCACGGAAGGAAACGATTGAATGCAAACCATACTGACGGCAAAAGCCTACCCGACGGACCGGTGCCTGCACGATTTCATCGACAACCAGGCCAACCGGACGCCGGACGCGATCGCGCTCTCCTTTGAGGCAAAAGCCCTCACCTATGGCGGGATGAACCGCGCTGCAAACCGTCTGGCACACCTGCTTGCGGCAAGGGGCGTGGGGCCGGAGGTGATCGTCGGCGTCTGTTGCGAACGCTCCATCGAGATGGTGCTGGCCCTGCTGGCGATCATCAAAGCCGGCGGCGCCTATCTGCCGATCGATCCGACGCTGCCGGCAAAACGGATCAGGTTCATGGTTGAGGAGAGCCGCTGTCCGCTCGTGCTTGCGCACTCCCGGTTCGCAGCGCTTCTCGGCAGCGCAACGCCCTGCATCATGATCGACGCCCCTGACCTGGCCGGAGATTTTCCCGCCATAACGCCGCATCCGGGCTGCTCACCGGACAATCTCGCCTATGTCATCTACACCTCGGGATCGACCGGCACCCCCAAGGGGGTCATGAACATCCATTCGGCCATTGTGAACCGGCTGTTGTGGATGCAGGACGAATTCGACATCGGCCCCGGTGATGCGGTTGTGCAAAAGACGCCGTTCTCGTTTGACGTTTCGGTGTGGGAATTCTTCTGGCCGCTCATGGTCGGCGCCCGCCTGGTGATCGCCCGGCCGGAGGGACACAAGGACCCCGACTACCTGCTCGATCTGATCCAGGCCGAAAAGGTGACGGTCATCCACTTCGTTCCCTCGATGCTGAGGCTCTTTTTGCAGGCCGAGCGCCTCGACCGCTGCGCATCCCTGCGGTATGTCGTGTGCAGCGGCGAGGCGCTGGATGTCGCGGTGCACGACCGCTTTTTTGCCTGCTGCGGCGCGCAGCTCTATAATCTCTACGGGCCGACCGAAGCAGCGGTGGACGTCACCTGCTGGAAGTGCGCACCCGGTCATGCCGCGGCCTCGGTCCCGATCGGATTCCCGATCGCCAATATCCAGATCCTGGTGCTTGACAAAAACGGGAGCCCCGTACCCCCGGGTGAGGCGGGCGAGTTGCACATCGCGGGCGCCGGGCTGGCACGCGGGTACGTCAATCGCCCTGACCTGACGAGTGAAGCGTTCATCCCCAACCCTCTGAGCGACGTGACGGGCAGCCGTCTCTACAAGACCGGGGATCTGGCCCGTTTCCGGGCCGACGGCGCGATCGAGTATCTGGGCCGCATCGATCACCAGGTCAAAATCCGCGGGTTCCGCATTGAACTGGGCGAGATAGAGCGGTGTCTCCAGAAAATCGCCTCTGTCAAACAGGCGGTGGTCATCGCACGGGAGGACATGCCGGGCGAGCAGCGCCTGGTCGGCTATGTCGTCGAAACGGCAAAGAACGCCTTTACCCCTGCGGAAGCGAATACGTTGCTCTCCCAGGAGCTGCCGGACTACATGGTCCCGTCGCTGTATGTGGTGCTGGATGCGTTTCCGCTCAGCGCCAACGGCAAACTCGACCGTAAACAGCTCCCGCGGCCGTCGCGCAAACGGCCGGCAGTCGCGCAGCCGTATATCGGACCGCGTACCGCTGTCGAAGAGACGCTGGTGGCGATGTGGGCCGAACTCCTCGACCTTGAGCAGGTCGGCATCGACGACAATTTCTTCGACATCGGCGGCACCTCGCTTCTGGCGCTGCGCCTGATTGCACAGATAAACCGGCGCTTTACCGTAGACTATCAGGTAGTCAAGGTTTTTCAGTATCCCACCCCGGCCGGCCTGGCGCATCTGCTCGATGCCGACACCAGCACGGATCTGGCGGCGGAGTATGCGCGGCGACGTTCGCGGCATGCCGAACCGTTTGACGGCGTGGCGATCATCGGCATGGCCGGTAGATTCCCGGGCGCGGGCTCGATTGCCGAACTCTGGCGCAACCTGCTCGACGGCGTGGAGTCGATCGACCGGTTCAGCCGCGAGGAGCTGGGGCCCGGCATCGACGAGGCACTGCGCTATGACCCCGACTATATACCGGCGCGGGGGATCATCAGGGACGCCGATCTGTTCGATGCTTCTTTTTTCGGTATTTCGCCGCTGGAAGCAAAGGTCATCGACCCGCAGCAGCGCGTCTTCCTTGAACTCGCCTGGAACGCCCTGGAGCAGAGCGGGTACGATTCGTCGCACTATCGCGGTTCCATCGGCGTTTTCGCCGGGATCGGAGACAACCACTACTATTCGCGCAACCTTCTCGGGCACGACGATCTGCTCAAAGCCGTGGGCCATCTTTCGGTCGAGTACGGCAACCAGAAGGATTATATCGCGACCCGGGCCTGCTATGCGCTCGATCTTACCGGTCCGGGGGTGAGCGTCAACACCGGCTGTTCGACATCGCTTCTTGCGGTCGACCTGGCCTTTCGCGCGCTCCGCGATCACGAATGCGATATCGCCCTGACCGGCGGGTCGGACATTCATGTGCCACAGAAGTGCGGCTTTCTCTACCAACAAGGGGGCACCTTTTCCCGGGACGGCCACTGCCGTCCGTTCGATGCCGAGGCAACCGGCACCATGTTCAACGACGGCGCGGGCGTGGTGGTGCTCAAGCGCCTGACGGATGCGCTGGCCGACAACGACACGGTCTACGGCGTGATCCTGGCAACCGCAAAAAACAACGACGGGTCGGGCAAGGTGAGCTTTCTTGCACCCAGCGTTGACGGTCAGGCCCGGGTGATTGCCATGGCCCAGGCGCTGGCGGGCATCAATCCCGAATCAATCGGTTACATCGAAGCCCACGGCACCGCAACCCCGATCGGCGACCCGATCGAGATCGAAGCGCTTACCAGGGCCTTCCGCCTGCATACCGATAAAAAACAGTTCTGCTGGATCGGTTCGATCAAAGGCAATATCGGCCATCCCACGATTGCCGCGGGGGTCACCGGACTCATCAAGGCGGCACTCTGCCTCCACCATGAAACCATTCCGGCCACCCTCCACTATAAAAACCCCAATCCGCAGATCGATTTTCCCGGAAGCCCGTTTAAAGTGATCGATCATTGCGAGACCTGGCCGCGCACTGCTGCGCCGCGCATCACGGCGGTTTCGAGTTTCGGGTTCGGCGGCACCAATGTCCATGCGATCCTGCGTGAGGCGCCGGCGGCCGAACGCTCGGGCCCGTCACGGCCGGTACAGCTCCTGCTGCTGTCGGCAAAAAGCGCCTGGAGCCTCGATACCCTGTGCGCGCGCATGGGCGGGCAGGTCGGGACGTTCGAAGCCAATGAACTTGCCGATGCCGCATTCACGCTGCAACGGGGCCGCCGGTATCTGCCGCAACGCCGGTTTGTTGTCGTGAGCGGCGCCACCGACGCGTCACATCAACTGAAAAAACCGACGCCGCAGCGCAGTGCTGCACGCACCTGTACGCAGCGCGACCCTGAAGTGGTCTTTCTCTTTCCCGGGCAGGGTTCGCAGTATGTACAGATGGGACGGCAGCTGTACCAGACAGAACCGCTATTCGCGCGCACCTTTGACCGCTGTTGCGATATTCTGCGGCCTCATCTGGAGAGGGATTTACGCAATGTCATTCATCCGGCCGGCAGCGACGAACAATCGGCCTACGAGGCGTTGAAGGATACGTTCTTCACCCAACCGGCGCTTTTCACCATCGAGTATTCGCTGGCACTCCTCTGGATGTCCTGGGGCATCAAGCCGGCCATGATGGTGGGGCACAGTATCGGCGAGTTTGTCTGCGCCTGCCTGGCAGGGGTATTCACGCTGGAGGACGCGTTGCGGCTGGTCGCCACGCGCGGCCGGCTGATGAAAGGGCTGCCGCGGGGATCGATGCTCTCGGTGCGCGCAGCGGCAGGCGTAATCGAACCGCGGTTGCCGGCTTCGGTGCAGCTTGCGGCGGCAAACGGGCCGTCGCTGTGCGTGGTTTCAGGGCCCGACGACGCCGTCGCGGCCTTTCAGGCCGTGCTCGAATCCGAAGGCATCGTCTGTCGCCATCTGCACACGTCGCATGCATTCCATTCGTCAATGATGGATCCGATCGTTCCCCTGTTCACGGCCGAGGTTGCCAAAACGGCATTGCACCCGCCGCTGCTGCCGTTTATCTCCTCGGTGACCGGCAAACCGATCACCGAAACCGAGGCCACCAGCCCCGCGTATTGGGGCCGCCACCTGCGCATGCCGGTCAGGTTCTCCGATGCCGCCATGCTGCTTCTCGAAAAAAACAACCGGATCTTTTTGGAGGCAGGACCGCGCACCGTTCTCATGACCCTGGCCCGCCAGCATGCAGCCGCCGGCAGGGAACAGGCGTTTGTCGCATCGCTGGCAGATTCTGCTGACGATTCCACCGAGCTGATCGCGCTGCTTTTTGCCGTTGGCCAACTCTGGCTCCACGGGTATTCCATTGACTGGCACGCTTTCTACGGAAATGAACGGCGCCGGCGTATCCCGCTGCCGACCTATCCCTTTGAGCGAAAACGGCACTGGGTCGATCCCGCGCCGAAAGCCGCTTCCACGGCACCTGATCCGCTCGCCGCATCAGGAGCCCCGGCCTCCGAGCAGGACCCGGACGCGTCACCGTCACCAATCAGGGAGGATGCGCTGCAAACGCGGCTGATGGCCATTTTAAGTGAAACATCGGGGATCGCTGAATCGGCGCTGAGTACCTCGGCGACCTTTTTGGACATGGGCATGGACTCCCTTTTCCTGACCCAGGTTGCCTTTCAGATCCACAAGGAGTTCGGCGTCAAGATATCCTTCGGCGAAATGCTCCGGGAGTATCCGACCATTGCGGCACTGAGCGAACATATTACCGCCAACAGGGAAACGGCAGCTCCGGCTCCGGCCGTGGCAGCGGCTGTCACGGAAAGCGTGACGCACACCCTTCGTATCCCCTCAACCCTTCCGCAAAGGGGCATCTGGCTCTCGTCGCAGCTTGGGGTCGGCCCGTCGTGCGCCTATAACGAGTCGCTTTCCGTTCAGTTGAACGGACCAGCCGATGTGCGGCATTTGAAAAAAGCGGCCGAGTCCCTGTCGCAACGGCACCACGCCCTGCGTGCCCGGTTCGAAGCGAACGGCGAGACCATGGTGATCGAACCCGAAATGCCGCCATCGGTGCGTATCGTCGAAATGCCGTCGCAGGAGCCAGCGGCTTTTTCCGCGACGTGCGCCAGTCATGCCCATGAGGAGGCGTCAACACCCTTTGATCTTGCACACGGACCGCTTTTCCGCGTCCGCATACTGCACTCCCCGGACACGACGGCCGTCCTCTTCACCGGCCACCACATCATCTGCGACGGATGGTCGCTGGATGTGCTGATCTACGACCTGCTGGATGCCTACCGGATCTTTTCGCAGGGCGCCGGACCGTTGCCCGAAGTCCCTTATCCCTTTGCGGCATACGTCGAGGACCGTGTCGGCCGCGAATCGTCCGGCTCCTTTGCGGTTGCAAAAGACTATTGGCAGAGGCTCTTTTCAAAAGGGATACCACCCCTGACCCTGCCGGTCGATACGCCGCGTCCGTCGCTGCGCACCTACGAAGCCGTTCGCGTCGACCGGATCATTCCGCGCCAGACGATCGAGCTTCTGCGTGCGGCCGGCAAGAGCCGTGGTTGCAGTTTCTTTTCGACCTTTCTTTCGGGATTGGGGATGTTCATGCACGCGCTCAGCGGCAGCCGCGAGGTGGTGATCGGACTGCCGACCGCGGAGCAGGCGCGCATTCATCAGAAAAAGCTGGTCGGCCATTGCGTGAATATCATCCCCCTGCTGATGCGCCTCGACCACGGACAGCAGTTCACCGAACTCATCGGTCAAACCCAGCAGGATTTGATCGAGGCGTATGAGAACCAGGACTATACCCTGATACACCTGCTGGCCGACAGCCGGATCGCTTCCGGCAGTTCAAAGGCACCGCCGGTCGCGGTCGGGTTAACCAGCGTCAAACGGTGGGAGGCGGCGGAACTGCCGGATGTCGGCATGCCGGTTGATTATTGGGCGAATCCAAAGGCGTTCGAGTCGTTCGAGCTGTACTTCAACGCCGTCGAATCAGCGACACAAACGCTTCTCACCTGTCATTATACTAAAACGATTTTTGCTCCGGCGCGGATCGATGCATGGATCGACGGTTTTGTCATGCTGCTGTCGCGCATCGCAGCTTCGCCCGAACACACGATAGCCTCGCTTCTTTCCACGGTACCCTTCGACCTCCCCGCGCCGCGGAACGCCGC
This sequence comes from Chitinispirillaceae bacterium, assembly GCA_016926315.1. The sequence goes on along the minus strand of JAFGOU010000555.1, from coordinate 1,050 downwards.
GAGCGAGGCGATACCGCCGTCGCGGGAGAAGGACGGCACCGTGCGTGCCGCGCACGTTCAAAAACGGGAAAATGACCTCCGGCAGCTATGGCAGCAAACCCTGGGCGTTTCAGCCATCGATCTGCACACCAGTTTTTTCGATGCGGGTGGGCATTCGCTCCTGGCGGCAAGGCTTTTTGCCCTGATTGAGCAGACGCTCGGCATCAAAGCGCCATTGTCCCTGCTCTACGAAGCGCCGACCATCGCGCTGATGGCGCAAGCGCTTTTCGAACAGGAAAAATCGGACGCGTGGCGCTCCCTGGTGCCGATCCAGGCAACGGGCGATCGGGCGCCGCTCTTTCTTGTCCATGGGGCAGAAGGCAATGTCCTGCTCTATCGCGACCTTGTGCGTCATCTGGGGACCGCGCGTCCGGTATACGGCCTCCAGTCCGCCGGACTTGACGGCCGCGCCGAAATCGATCCGCGTTTTGAAATCGTCGCCGCCAGATACCTGCAGGAGATCCGCGCCCTGCAGCCGCGGGGTCCCTACTGTCTGGGCGGCTATTGTCTCGGCGGCGTGATCGCCCTGGAGATCGCGCAACAGCTCAAGGCGCGGGGCGAACAGGTGTCGTTTCTGGCGATGATCGAAAACTACAACGTAAAGGTGATGCGCTGGCCCATGCCGGCGCCGCTGCGATACTTCAACCATTTCCTTAATGTATACTACCATATCGACAACCTTTTTTCCGGTCGCAACACCGATAAACTCGGTTTTTTCAGGACAAAGGCGGCCGCCGAATTCAGTCGTCTGAAGGTTTCGCTCAGTGTCATGCTTTCCCGTTTCTCTAAACGGCTGGGGTTGAAACGCGCGCTGGAATACCATCATGTCAAAATCGACCGTCTGTACGACCATGCGCTGACGCTGTACGATCCCCAACCGTATCCGGGTGCGCTGCATCTTTTCGTTGCCCGGAAGCGGCTGGCCGGATTCAACGATCCGCTCTGGGGCTGGGGGGCAATCGCCCGCGGCGGCGTGATTATCCACGAAATACCGGTGAATCCGCGCGGGAC
>JAFGOU010000554.1 GCA_016926315.1 Chitinispirillaceae bacterium | reverse complement strand
CTCATGCGGGGATCATAGAAATAACCGGTGGTTTGAACGACGCGCGAGACGTTTTCCTTCAATCCCACCGTGGCGGTGTAATCGAACAGCCAGAGGTCCGGGGGCTTGGTTTTTGACCGCAGGACGTTATGGGCCGCGACCTGCAGGGTGGTCGCATCGTAGATTTTGAAAAATTTCAGCCGTTCGAGGATACTGTTGTCTTTGTCATGGAAGTCAAGATCGAGCGTACCGCCAAGCATCTGCAGTGCCGCCGGCCGGGGCCCCTCATGCGAACGCCGGCAGAGGATCAGCAGTGCACCGAGGATAATAATTGCCGCTGCGATAATGATGTAAAGCATAGGGGTGATACCGGGATACCATCCTGCTGACGGCCGGGTGATGGCGGTCCTTGCCGCAGCGCATTGAGTATACCATTTATCGGGCAAGGATGGTACAGATTACCGAAGGCGGCGGACGGTACCGAGATGTTTCCTTGCCGTAACGATCTGCCGGGCAACGCTCTTTCTTCCGGTCCCGCCGGGAAGGTCCCGGTGGGCAATCGCCTGTTCCCAGGAAAAGACCCGGTAGACGTCTTTTTTGAAAAGCGGATGAAACGACTGCAGAAGCTTCAGGTCCAGCTTCGACAAGTCGCACTTCCGTTCGACGCAATAGGCCACGATCCTGCCGACCACGTTATGCGCCTGCCGGAACGGCAACCCTTTGGTCACCAGATAATCGGCCACGTCGGTGGCGAACAGGAGCGGGTCCATGTTCGCCGCAGCTTTCGCACGAATCACCGACAGGGTGGCGACCACCCTTTCGAACACCTTCAGACAGAGGCCGATGTGCGCCACGCTGTCGAACAGCGGCTCCTTGTCCTCCTGCAGGTCTTTGCAATAAGCAAGCCCGACGCCCTTTATCGTTACGGCAAGACGCGTGTAGTTGCCGATGAAACGGCCGCACTTTCCCCTGATGAGCTCGAGCGGGTCGGGGTTCTTCTTCTGCGGCATCATGCTCGATCCGCTCGACCACGCATCGTCAAGTTCGATGAGGCCGAATTCCCTTGACGACCAGACGATAAGGTCTTCGGCGTAACGGGAAAGCGTGCTACCGGTCGAGGCAATGGCGGCAAGCGCCTCAAGGAGGTAGTCGCGCGAGGCAACGGCGTCAATGCTGTTGTCCGTCATGCCGGAGAAACCGAGTTCCGACGCGATGGCGCTCCGGTCAACGGGAAACCCGCTGCCCGCGACCGCTCCGGCCCCGAGCGGACACTGGTCGGCGGAGGCGATGGCGTTGATCACCCGTGCCCGGTCCCGCTCAAGCGCGAAAAAAAACGACAGCCAGTAATGGGTAAGAAGCACGGGCTGGGCCTGCTGAAGGTGGGTATAGGCGGGAATGACGACGTCGTTCTCCTTTTCGGCGCGACGCAACAGCGTTTTCTGAAGTGCGGCGATCGAAGCGGCGATACCGCCAAGCGTTTTTTTGACGTAGAGCCGGGTATCGGTCGCCACCTGATCGTTTCGCGAACGGCCGGTATGCAGTTTTTCACCCGCCGTTCCGGCCTTTTCCGTAAGCAGCCGCTCCACCGCCATGTGGATGTCCTCATCGCTCGAATGAAACGCGAGCGTCCCTTTCCTGCCCGCGGCAGCGATGGCGAGCAGCCCCTTCTCGATTTTTTTCAGCTCCTGCGCGGTCAGCAGGCCGGCCTTCCGGATCGCGCGGGCCCACGCAAGGCTGCCGGCAATGTCTTCCTCGAGAAGCTCCCTGTCGAATGGAAGCGAGTTGTTAAACGCCTCCATAAGACGGTCGGAAGGTCTTGAAAAACGTCCGTCCCACATTTTCATACGGCGATCCCCTTGATATTCATCTGGAGTGTCGTCCTGCCGTTCCATTCGTTTTCGTCAAGAGAAAAGGCGAGCGAAAGCGACGCCGCGCCGCTCAACTCTTCCATCCGGTGGCCGAAGTTGAAGGCGATCGCGTCCATGACCAGGCCGTCGCCGCATACCGCCATTTTTACATGCTTTTCGCCGACGATACGGGGCGTTTTCCGGTGCGTCAGGTTGCGGCAATAGAGCACCGGCCGCATATTGCCCGGGCCGAAGGGCTCCATGGATTTGATTGCCGAGAACAGCGCGGGCGTGCAGCCTGAAAGCGACACCTCGGTATCGGCCACGATCTTCGGGACAAAATCGTCGGGGGTGGCGCGTTTACGGACCGCTTCATTGAAACGGTTCCTGAAATCATCGATCGCCGCGTTTTTGATGCTCATTCCCGCGGCGACGGTATGACCGCCGAAACTTTCGAGCAGGTCGGCGCACTCCGCGAGCGTGTCGAGCAGCGGAACCGCGGTAATGCTCCGACCCGAACCACGGGCGCAGCCGTCGTTCCCCATGGAAAAGAGGATCGCCGGACGATGGTACCGGTCCACCAGTTTGGAGGCGACGATCCCGATGACCCCGGCATGCCAGTTGGCGCTGCCGGCGACAATCGCGTAGTCGCGCTCCGGGAGGCAGTTCTTTTCGGCCCAGGCGCGTGCCTCGGCCCACACGGCCTGGTCGATGGCCCGGCGTTCCATATTGGCCGTTTTGAGCTCCCGCGCGTACTCCCGCGCCCTGCCCGCATCGTCGGTCAGAAGCAGTTCAACGCCGCGCCGGGGATCGCCGATCCTGCCCGCGGCATTGATACTGGGAGCGAGCTGAAATACCACGTCGCGCGTGGAAAGTTTCCTGCCGTCCAGACCCTGCGCCTCGATGAGCGCGGCAAGACCCGCGTTTCCAGTGGCGCTCATCTGCTTGAAACCGAAACGGGTAATGATCCTGTTTTCGCCGCGCAGCGGCACGATGTCGGCCGCGGTACCGAGCGCGGCCAGGTCGAGAAACCGCTCCCAGAGCGCGTTGCCCCTCCCGGTTTTAGATGCGAGGGCCTGACAGAGCTTCAGCACCACCCCCACGCCGGCGAGATCGCGGTCGGGATAGGTACAACCGCGCAGCTTCGGGTCGAGGACCGCGAGTGCCGGCGGCAATTCGTCTTTCTGCTCGTGATGATCGGTTACGATACAGTCAATACCAAGGCTCCGCGCCAGCGCGATCTCCCCGACCGAGGTCACCCCGCAGTCGACGGTAATGAGCAGCGTGGCGCCCGATGCCGCGATCTGACGGATGCCGGCATCCGAAACGCCATACCCTTCAGTCAACCTGTGCGGAAGATGGTAATCGACGCGCGCCCCAAGGAAACGCAGCATACGGACAAGCAGGACGGTGCCGCTGATACCGTCGACGTCGTAATCGCCGTATACCGCGATCGCTTCGTCGGCCGCCAATGCGGCGGCAATCCGTTCCACCGCCGTTCCCATGTCGGGAAACAGAAACGGATCGTGAAAGGAGGCAAGGGAGGGATTGAAAAAAACCGCACAGGCGCCGGGATCGGAAAGCCCGCGGCCCACCATGATACTCGCCGCTGCAAAGGGTATCGAGAGCGCCTGGGCCAGATTTTTTGCCGCGGCGGCGTCGACCTCCCTGACGGTAATCCGCTCGCGCGCCCTGGTAAAACCGTTCATGCGATTTTCGCTCCCGGAGGGACGTTTTTATCGGGTGAGAGAAGCGACAGCTTCCCGTCACCGCCAACGGCGGCCAGCAGCATGCCCTGGGAGGTGAGCCCCATGAGCGTGGCTGGCTTCAGATTCGCGATAACGACCACCTGCCTGCCCACGAGTTCTTCGGGAGTATAGTGCTCGGCCACCCCTGCCAGAACCTGACGTTCGGTATCGCCTATGAGGACCTGGAGTCTGATCAGTTTTTTTGATTTTGTCACTTTTTCCGCGGTTTTGACCGTACCCACGCGCAGGTCCACGGCTTTGAACGTTTCGATGTCGATCGTGCCATCGGCCGCGGCCGCCGGTTTTAGCGCGGCGCCGAAGAGCGGTTCGATGTCCTCGCCGGTCAGCGGTATCACCAGCTTCTCGGTGACCAGAAGCGGTTTGTTCGAAAGCGAAAACGCCGCGTCGCCCCAGGTGAACTTCATGTCGAGTTGACGTTCAAGACTTCCGCACAGTTCGGGCATGAACGGCTTGAGGAACACCGCGATCGCCTTGATCAGGTTGACACAGGTCACCATGATCGACGCGGCCCGGCCGGGATCGGTTTTGACGAGCTCCCACGGCTTATGGTCCTGGTAGTATTTGTTGCCCATGTTACCGAGGGCATGAATGCGCTCGACCACCGATTTGAATTCGCCCGCTTCGAACGCGCTTTCGATCTCAAGGGCGGCTTTTTCCACCGCCTGCGCGACGGTTTCGTCCCACGGGGCATCCGGGATTTTCTTTTCGAAATACCGCTCGCAGAACACGAAGGTACGGTGGTGCAGGTTGCCGATGTTATTGGCAAGGGTCGTGTTTACTTTTTTAACGAACTCATCGGCGGAAAGGTCGATGTCCGTGGCGTTCTGCGCCAGTTTGGAACCGAGGAAAAACCGCAGGTATTCCGGCGCCTGCGGATGCCTGACCTTAGCGAGAAAATCCTTTGCGAGGATGAACGTGCCCCGCGATTTCGACATTTTCTCCCCGCCGACGGTCAGGAACCCGTGCACGAAAAAGGTCGACGGCAGGTTGAATCCGGAGTTCCGGAGCATGACCGGCCAGAAGAGCGTATGGAAATAGACAATGTCCTTGCCGATAACATGCACGATCCGGGTACCGCTGTCCGGCGCCCAGTACTCTTCGACCCGGCGGCCGTTGTCCTTGCACCAGCGGTCGGTGGAGGAGAGGTACCCGATAGGCGCATCGAGCCAGACGTAAAAAAACTTGTTCTCGGTGCCGGGAATTCTGAATCCGAAGTAGGGACCGTCGCGTGAAACGCACCATTCACGAAGCCCTTCGTTGATCCAGGTGGTCACGAAATTGCGCATGTCGTCCTGCAGCACGCCGGGGGTCGCCAAAAAATCACGCAGGAACGGTTCGCTTCTGGCAAGGTCGACGAAAAAATGCCGCGACGGTCTCATGACCGGCGGTTTTCCGCAGATCGAGCACCGGGGATCGCCCAGCTCGGTCGGATCGTACGTGGTGCCGCACGACTCGCAGACGTCGCCGAACTGGCCGGGCGCCTTGCATTGGGGACACGTGCCCTTGATAAACCGGTCGGGAAGAAACCGGGCGTCGTGCTCGCAATAATACTGGTTGATCTCCCGTTCCGTCACCAGGCCGTTCTTCCGGAGGTTGTCGAAAATGAGCGACGCGTACAACCGGTTCTCGTCGGAATTGGTGGTGTAGTAGATGTCGAAACCGATGTTGAAGCCGGCGTAATCGCGCATATGATCGGTGCGGGCTTTGGCGATAAGCTCCTCGGGGGTGATCTTGCGTTTCAGCGCCGAAAGCTCGATCGGCGTTCCGTGGGTGTCATCGGCGCATACAAACACCGCATGGTTGCCCCGCAGCTTCTGATAACGGACGAAGATGTCGGTCTGCACCGCTTCCAGAATATGGCCCAGGTGGATGTCGCCGTTGGCATAGGGAAGCGCCATGGTAACGAGAAACCGTTTATTGCCGGATGTCGCGTCAGGTGGCATGCTGGTGCCGTCCTTTCGTGATGTCGTCGGCCCCAAGCCACTCCTGGGTACCGTCTTCGTAGCGGATGAGGCCTTTGTCCGAAAAAATGTTTATGAAATCGAGCATGCCGTTTTTCCCGTTGATTTTAACCCTGCTGCCGATTTCCGGGAAGGCCTTGAAAATCGACTGGTAGAGATCGTCCTCGTACCGCAGACAGCAGAGCAGCCTGCCGCAATTGCCCGATATCTTCGTGGGGTTGAGCGCAAGCTGCTGGTTTTTGGCCATCTGGGTGGTGATCTGCTCGAACTCGGTCAGGAACGCGCAGCAGCACTGTTTCCTCCCGCAGATACCCAGACCGCAGATCCGCTTCGCCTCGTCGCGCACGCCGATCTGCCGCAGTTCGATCCGGGTGCGGTATGCCGAAGCGAGATCCTTGACCAGCTCCCTGAAATCCACGCGCTGGGCGGCCGTGAAAAAAAACGTGATCTTGCTTCCGTCAAACTGCATCTCGACGCCCACCAGTTTCATGTCGAGCTTGTAGGTGAGTATTTTCTCCTTGCAGAGGGCGAAGGCGGCCTTCTCTTTTTCCTGGTTTTTCGCCAAGGTCGCGAGATCCTCGGGCACCGCCTTGCGGATGACACTTTTCGTCTCACCCTTGCCCCGCTTCAAACGAATAAGCGATCCGACACAGGACGCCTTGCCCATATCCTGACCGCGTTCTGCTTCGACGATGATATGTTCGCCTTCTTTGATCTCGATGTCGTTCCGGTCGCGGTAGATGGCGCGGCGCTCGCCCTTGAAAACCACCTCAACCAGCTTGCTGTTTTTTCCCATGGAACTCCCTCGCTACGGCGGCCGCAAAATTGGCAAACACAAGAGCGCTGCCGGCGCGCGCCCTGATGGCGTCGATCGAACGCTGACACTGATCGAGAACCTGTTCGACCCGCTCACGGGTGCAGGAACCATCGAACCGCAGCTTCCGCGACCTGTTGTCTGAAAATACGTTGTCAGAACCCGGTAATTCACCTAAATAGGTGTTCTGCATCCGCTCCATGATCTCCACGAACATCCGTTCATACCGGGAGACATCCCCCCATACCGCGATACGGTCGATAAATGGCGCAATATCGTTCCATGCTCCGGTGGCGCAGAGATCCCAAAAACGGACCGCTTCGGCCGCGCTGTCGCCCGCCGAATCCGCCCATGCCTGCAGCGACCTGCCGAGGGATCCGGTATACAGAATCCGTTCAAGGCGTTCGTCGGCCGCATCGAGAGAAAGTCTGCGGCAGAGTTCCTCCCGCAGCTCCCCGGGAGACATGAAGGGGAAACGAAGGATCTGGCAGCGGGACACGATCGTGGGCAGCACGGCTGGAATACGGTCGGTAAGCAGCAACATGACCGTTCCCCGGGGCGGCTCCTCCAGGAGTTTGAGCATGCTGTTCGCCGATTCCTTGTTCATCATGTCGATTCCATCGATAACAACGATGGAGGTATCTCCTTCGACCGCTCCCCGCTGAAGCGTCTGGTTGATCTCTCGCACCCACTCGACCGGAATACCCGGCACTTTTGCATGGTCGGGCATCAGGTAGGGGGAGGATAGCCGATCCTTGACACACGAAGCGACATGCTTCCACCCCTCTTCCGTGAGCACGCCGTCCTTTTTGTGCTCCTTTTCGAGCACGACCGGCATGATGACGCGGAAATCAGGGTTCGCATAGTGAAGCAGCTTCATACATGATGAGCATGCAAGGCAGGGACGTGACGATTGGTTTTTGCACAGCAGCGCGAGCGACAGGTCGAGCGCCGCGGCGAAGGTACCGGATCCCGGAGACCCCGAAAATAGATAGGCATGGCCCACGGTACCATTGGCAATCGCGGACGATAAAACATCCTTAACGCGTTGTTGGCCAGCCCAGTGCGGCCAGGGTATGTGCGGCATACTTCATGCATCCGGGAAGAAACGGTTTTCAGATCATTGGAGATGTTTTGATAAAATACCTGTTACCAGGAAAATTCAGGGGGATTTTTTTACGGGGGAAACGATCGGGGAAACCGGCGCCTATTCCCCGGCCGCGCCCATACCTTCTTGAAGAACATTCTTCAGCAGGTTCTTAGCGATATATTCACACGCAGGAAGACTGACCACGGGGCACGGCATGGGTCGCCTGCCGTTAAAACTGCTGATAACGACAACGGCACTGTCCTCGGAAAAATGATAATGCCGCTGCATGGCGGAAACGATGTCCCGCATATACGCGGTCTTTTCCATGTAAGGGATACTGAGAGGAAAGGTCGCTTTATCTCCCGCCACCTTTATCATAACAAGGTTTCTGGAACTGTCGTGCAGGGGGATGAACATGGTGTTCACTACGTTTTTGCCCTCCTGAACGAAGTAGGTTTTCCTGAAATCCGGACTACAGCCGTCTTTTTCAAAATCGTCTTTCGCCCTGCAGGAGATATAATTCCTGTTGAATTTATCGATCCGGTCCGAAGGTGACGCAGGCGCTGACGCTCTGGGCAAACCGCCCCCCGAAAACGATG
>JAFGOU010000553.1 GCA_016926315.1 Chitinispirillaceae bacterium | reverse complement strand
ATTGCGTGAAGCACGACATCGGCGTCGCTGTTTCCTTTGAGCCCGACAATCCCCGGGATCACGGTCCCGCCGAGCATCAGCGTTTTATCTGAACTCATCGGCTCGAACCGGTGCGAGTCCTGGCCTATCGCGGATAGGTACATGGCTCTGCCTTCCGTTATTCATCCGTTCCGGTGCGCAAATCGGCCGGATCGACGGGAAAAGCCTGGTCAACCGGTGCTGCCATGACCTGTTCGTGCCCCGACTCCGTGGGCTTCTCAAACGCCATGGCGATATCGATGGAAGACACCGGCAGGTGACGATCGCCGTCCTGTTCTTTTTGGTGCTGGAGATTTTTTGTCAATCGTTGCGCTATTTTTTCGAGATAGTCGATCATAAGAGCGGTCTGGGCATTATCGAGCCTGAAATGCGGCGTTTTACAGCGCTCCTTCTTGAGAGACGCCACCGTCCGGGCCAGGGACACGACCGCCTCGGACTCGAGGGGATGGGAAGGGCGCAGGTGCTCGCCAAACGAAGTCGATACCGTCAGATGCGGTGCGACGGACTGCTCTTCGACAAGGGTAATGGCTTCGATCGGCGCCGCCATTTTTCTCCTGGCCTCTTTCATGACTTCCGCGCGCAGCCGGGAGGACTCCCGTTCCCGGACCTCCTGTTCAATGCACGCTCTGAGCCTTGCACGCGCCTCCCTCTCCATGGCAGGACGCTCCGCTTCATCAATCTCGCGCTGCAGGGCGCACCGGAGCGACGCCTTCTCCTCTGCATACACCTCTTGCCGCAACGTTTCGCTCTCGGTGTCCGCGATCTCATCACGAAGCCGTTTCCGCAGCTCGCGCCGCAGCCTTTCGCGGGTGTCGTTTTCAATGGACGCGATCTCGTACTTCTCGATCCGTGACCGTATTTCGCCGCGCAGGAACTCCATCACCTGCCGCCGGGCAAGGGCGCGGTCTTCAAAGCGCATCGCCGCGAAGGTATGGTCCTTTTTCAGGGGCGAGAGCCTGCGCACCAGGGGTCCGAGGTTCTTCCGCCGGCGCCAGACCAGGGCCAGACCGGCTATTCCGAAGAGCACCGAGGCAGGCAGCAACAGCCCGTCAACCATCCCGGGAGCGGCGGCGCGCGCTATTGGTTGCGGCCTTCCGGCGCGCGCGGGAAGCGACGGCATGACGGCCTGGTCGTCCGTAATCGGCCCGTCACCGCCGTTATCGGCGGTCAGGGCGGCAGAGCGGATCGTGAAGGTCAGTCCGTCGGCAAGTTCCAGCCGCGCCTCGCGGTAGGGGCAATCGTCGCGCCAGTCGTCGCTGTGGTAAAAAACGTTCTCCGCGAGGACCAGCTCGAACGGCCTGCCGAAATCGGCGGAAAAACTCTTGAGGCATTCCGCGACATTGACAAGAGCAACTACGGCGCCCCGGTTCTCCGTCATCCCGAGCATTCCCTTCCGCAGGCACGGCCTGCACCACACCAAGCAGACCCGGCCATTGACCTTGCAAAAACGGCCGAAGCCCGCGGTCTTCGATTTCATGGCCTTGCGGAACCACTCCTGATGGGCGACCGATCCCTTGAACGCGCTGCCAAGCCGCTCGAAACACACCGCTGTTCCGGTTTTTCCTTTTTTGTCAACTGCGATAAGCGCATATACTTCCGGATACTGATGGAGCTCGTCCCTGAACGCCGTATAGACCTGGCCGCTGTCGAAGTCCGCCAGCGTCACCTTGCCGGCAGTAGCCGCGAACAACGAGTCGATCTTGACGAAATGATTAACGAGAAGGTCGGCGGGCTGCTGTACGGGCAGAACCGGCGCGACACCCGCAAACAGCAGAAGGAGTGCAAAAACGGCGGGAACAGTACGGCACATCGAGATGCACGGCATTATCCATCTCCCGGGAACTCTGGCGCGGTCAATTACCTACGGCCACCTACCTGTCCCGAACATCCATCTGTTCCGCAGTACGTTCCGGCTCTTTTTACCTTTTGGCGGTTACAGCACTTAACCGGTTCATTTTTATGGCGTAACACTGCTTGAAGATAAAATAATTCCCGTTCCTGCCCTCCACCACTCTTTTTATCGCCTTATCGCGGCACTCCAGAAAAAGCGTTTCCTGCCGATACTAGAAAAGACACTTGTCATGGAGGATGACAATGGCACTCTCAGGGATGACCGCAGACTATCTGCCGCGCGATACCACCGCACCGTCTCCGCTGCCGCTTGACGAAGAGGGCAATCTCGCCGTCACCGACCCGAAGACCCTCGCCACCCGGCAGATCATCGAACGTCTCTTTTCGGATGACCAGGAAAAAAAGGAAACGGCTGCCGCGCCCCGCCGCGCCGACACTGTCGAACTGTCAAGCCGTGCCGTGGAGCTCTTCGAACAACGCTCCGGGAAAGCGGTCATCACCCTGCCTGACGGAAGCAGCATTACCATCGCCGCTGAAAACACCCGCTTCGTCCGGGTGGAGGAATCGGTCGCGGTCCAGTCTGCCGATCCGCTCGTGCTCGACCTTGACAACAACGGTCTGCAATTGACCGACGTGCGTTCCGGCGGAGGCGTGGCGTTCGACCTCACGGGAGACGGGTCAAAAGAAACCGTGTCGTGGGTCTCCCCCAACGACGGTTTTCTTGCTTATGACCGGAACGGTAACGGCGTGATCGACAGCGGCCGCGAGCTGTTCGGCGACCGGAACGGCGCGATTGACGGATTCGCGGAACTGGCGACGTACGACCAGGACCGAAACGGCATCATCGACGCGCAGGACCCCCTGTTTGCCGACCTCCGGGTGTGGCAGGACAAAAACCAGAACGGCATCAGCGAAGCCGGCGAACTCAACACGCCGGGCCATTACGGCATCAGCACCCTGAGCTATCGTTCATCCGACCTGGCGCATTCCGTGGCGGGAAATCTCGTGACCGGTTATTCACGCTACGGCACCGCCACCGACAGCGGCCTGATCGGCGAGGCGTGGCTGAATTACTACACCTGAATCAACGCGGTTCCAGAACCGCGTTCGGGGTTCTACACCTTTCTGAATCCCAGCCTGAAATAATTCCCCGATTCATCCGTGTCGAGCCAGATCCGCCCCTGGTGCGCGGTCATCACCATTCTGCAGAAAAACAGGCCCAGGCCTTTGGAATACTGCGACTGTTTTCCTTCGACCCGTGAATATTTCTCAAAAATCACCGCCTTCTGGTCATCCGGAATGATCGGCCCGGAACTTGCAAACGTGACCACATTCTCCCCTCCCTGCTCCTCAAATGAAAGCGATACCGAGCCGCCCGCATTCGTGTACTTTGCCGCATTGGAGTAGAGGTTCTGGACCACCCGCTCCACAAGGTACGGGTCTGCCATCACGGCAAAATCGCCCTTTGGCGGCATGATGGTCACCGTAATCTTTTTCTCGTCGAACAGCACGTTACGGCCGTACTTCTGCGCAATGGCGGCTATCTCCTCAAAATACAACTGCCGCTGCTGGAGCGTGAGCCTGCCCTCTTCCATCTTGCTCATATCCAGCAGGTTCGAGGATAGATTCACGATATCGGTGCACGACTCCACCACCAGGTCGATGCTGCGAAGGGTCCGCAGGTCCTCCTTGTACTTGTACGAGAGCAACCTGATGTTGCCGGAAATCCCGGCCGCAAAGTTCTTGATGTCGTGAACGATCGTGCCGGTAAGCAGGTCCTTCATCCGCTCCGACTCAATAAGCTTGAGGTTCGAGGTGCTGAGCTGCTCGTGCTTTTCCCTGATGTCGCTCGTCTGCTCCCTGACCTTATGCTCCAGCCGTTCGTTGAGCCGCTTGTACTCCTCCATCAGATACTGGTTTTCAATAAGAAAACTCGCCTGGCCCGCGATGATCTGCGCCGCCTTGCCCGCGCTTTCGGAAAACAGTCCGGAAACCAGCGTATTGGTCAGGTAGACGCAGCCGTAGTATTTATCTCCCCGCACAAGCGGCACGCAGAGGCAGGAGCCTTCGGACGCTCCGCCCTCTTCGACTCCCGGCAGGCGGTCGAAAGTTTCCTCGCTGACAGCCGGCCGTCCGACCACGATCTGCCGCTCCCTGCGCGCCCGTTCCAGGATCGACGGAGCGATCGCCAGCTCTTCCCGCAACTGCTCCCGTCCCTCGAAATCGAGCGCCAGCTCGCGCTCCTCGTGAAACTCGTCAGCATCAAGATGGAGCAGGCCATACTGGGCCCCGGTCGCCTTTATGAGCGAGTGCACGGTCTGCCGCAGCAGCGCCTCGACCGTTTCGCTCTGGCAGAGCAGCAGGCTCGCATTGTATATGGTGTCGACCCGCATCTGGTCAACGGTCTCGAACGAGCCGGTCGAGGTTTCGCCCGCGCTCTCCGGTTCCTTGCGTCGTTTGACCAGCTCTTTGTCGACCTTGTCCTCGATAAGCGAGCATTCGAGATACGTCCCGCATTTTTCAAACCGCTCATACGCCTTGTTGAAAAGGTCGCGGGCCATGCCGGGCTCATTGTTCATCTCGTAAAAGAGCGCGAAATCCCTGATGGATTTTGCCTGTTCGTATCTCATTTCCAGCCGGTGGTGCCGGTTTACCGCTTTTTTGAACAGAAAGCGGGCAATGCGTCTGCGTTTTTTAAAGGCATTGTACCAGGCAAAGGCACGGATTGCCGCGCCGAGATGGGCAGGATACATAATGCCGCGGAGATACGCCTTTACAATGAACGCGCGCAATTGACGCAGAAGAGCACGGTCCGTAAGGGAGAGCTGCTGCCGGGCGTCGTGAACATGGTGCCGGTTGCGATATTCCCTGATGAGGATTTCGCAGCGGTCGGAAAAGGCGGAGGCGACGTATTCTTGGAGAAGGTTGTTTTTCTTTATGGATTCGAGAACGACATTGGAAAGATCGTAACCGCTTTTTATCTGGTCGCAGATTAGAAATTTATTAGCGATAAAATTGTTACAGATTGTTTTAACAAGAGGAACTTTAGATAGTATCGTTTCGCTTTCTTCCAATATTGTTGCCCAATCGGCATACGAGTCTTTACCAACCAAATATTTTGCATACGTTGAAAGCACGTGAACAAGTGCTAGACCACGCTGATCTCTGCATTCCTCGTCGAGCCGAATAAGTCTGCTTATCAAAGGTTCAATGGATAAAAAATTACCTTTTTTAAATTCAATAAACACCAATGTTTCCAGAGGAACTACTTGTCCCCATAAATCTCCAATGGATTTATATGTGGTGATACTATCCGACGAATAATCTTTAGCAGTTTTCCATTTAGCGTTAAAAAAACAGGTTACGCCACCGAAGGATTCTGCAAAAGCGAAAACATCCTTTCGGTTCGTTTTTTTTGATATTTTAACTGAATTATGGTGATATAAAAAGGCCCTCTTTTTCATTAACAATAAAAACGAGGATACAATATGGCAAGAATAAGCCTCTGCTTTTTCTGCGCAATCTATGAGCAAATCTGCAATATTCAGTGCTTTAAAATGAGCAAATTGTGACTGTAGAATATTTTTATAGAACAATGAAAAAGAGAGTTTGTTCAATATTTTAACCGCAAGAACATTAATTGGGTCATTTTTTTTCTTGACAATAGACTTGATACCAACCGAATATATAAATTGTTTTAGCATTTCACTAAACAACGCCACAATTATCGTAAAAACTTTGTTTGGAAAAGCAATTCCCAACTGGCCAAGCGCCTCAAAGAAACAGGTTATCGAGGTGTCAAAATCTCCCGAATTATGATAAATTGATCCGATTTTATATTTAATATCAAGCTGACTCATCGTATCGAGCGCGCACTCACCCTCCACCAGCCCCTTGAACATCTTCAACGCCTGCTCATTCCTCCCCAGCAGCATCAGCACGTCGCCGAATTCTATCCGCATTTTCAGCACATCAACAGGAACGGCCATGCCGGTGTTTGCGATCTGCGACACCAGCAGGTTGGCGCTTGTATAGTATCGCGCCGCGATATCCAGGGCAACGCTTTCCGCCGCATGGCGGGCCGCCTTGCAGGAAAGCTCGATCGCTTTTGAGATGTTCCTGCTTTTCAAATAGCTCTCGGCCGAGTTAAAAAGGAATTCCTTTCCCGATTCCGCCATGGCCTCATACACACCGCCGAATTTTTCATACCATTCGAGACAGCGGTCCCTGGAAACAGCGCTCCGTATGGAATCCTGGATCCGGTCATGGGCAAAACGGTATCCCCCGCCGAACTGGGGAACGAGGAAACCCGCGTTTTCAAGGTTTTCCAGAATGATGCTCGATTGCGCGGCAATGAATCCCGAGACGTCTTCAATGAGCCGGGACGAAAACTTTCCCTCGGCAAGAGAGGCTGTTTCAAGCCAATGCATCTCGTCCGGATTCAGCCCCTTCACCTTATCAAGAATGAGCTCGAGAGGGTCAAGTTTGTCCGGAAGGCCTTCAAGACGGATGCGCGCGATCGTCCAGCGGCTGTCACTGTTGAGCGTCAAAAACGAGTTGTTGACCAGGAACCGGAACGCCTCGGACACGGCAAACGGCGAGCAATCGGTTTTTGACACGACAAGATCGACAATCACGTCGATATCCGCCACGTTCCCGAACCGGGATACGATAAGGTCCTTTATTTCCGGCCGGGTAAAGGTCAGGACCGGCATCAATTTTTTAAACCCGGTTTTACGCAGGTCAAATTCCATTATGGTCAGATCGTTTTCATACCTTTCCGTGCGGAACGTTGAAACGATCATGCAGGAAACATTGTTATTAATCAGCCTGCGCACGATTTCAAACGACACCCGGTCGACCCACTGCAGGTCGTCGATAATCATCACGAGCGGCCTGAACGAACAAAGCGCGGCAAACAGGGTGAAGAGCACATGAGCGGTTCGATCAGCCTCTTTTTCCGGATCGACGAGGTCAACGGGCAGCACCTCCTTGAAAAACTGCCGCATTTCAGGCACCATTTTGCATATGACGCCGGAATAGTCGGCCAGCTCCTTTTGGCAATGGCCTGAAAACGCCTGTGTCTCTGTTTTGGGTCCGTTGTTGATTCTGGAGATACATTCAAGCACAAGGTGCCTGAACAGGGAGTATGGCTGCCGCGGCGTGAAGCTGTTGCATTTTGACGAAATGTAAAAAAAACCGGTTTCAGGGGAATTCCGCCTGAATTCGCGTACGATTTCTGTCTTGCCAATGCCTGATTTCCCATAAATACAGAACGAAATGCCCTGCCCGTGCATAAGCAGGGAAAGGCCGTCTTTGAGCGCCTCTGTTTCCCGCGCCCTGGCGATAAAAAGCCGTGCGCGGTTGACTGCAATGCAGGTATCTTTTACGCCGGGAACATAGGTAACCTGCTTTTCATCCTTGACGATTTCGATTGCGGCAAGAATATCGTGCTTGAAACCCGTGGCGGTCTGATACCGTTCGCCCGGAGTCGGCTTGAGCGCCTTGAGCAGTATCGCATTGAGCACTGCCGGGACCTTGCGCAGCGGCTCCACTTCGATGTGCAGGGCATGGTTTAAAAGCTCCGCAACCGTATCTCGTTCAAGGGTAAAAGGCATTTTTCCGGCAAGCATGCGGTACAGGATGAGCGCGGCGCCGTACAGGTCGGAACGGGTATCGATCTTAAAACCGGTAAACCCCATCTGCTCCGGTGAAAGCCAGGGCAGGGTGCCGAAAACCCTTCCTTCGGGCTGGGCGGCTGCCTCGTCTTCAGTAAGGGAAATGCCGAAATCAAGCAGTTGCAGGCCTTTTGATTCGTCGATGAACAGGTTGTTCGGATTGACGTCGCAGTGGATAATGCCGCGGCTGTGAATATGCTCCAGCGCGCTGAGAAGCTGAAGCATTATACGCAAAGCCTCGAGCGGGAAAAAGTTCGCCTTAAGATCAAGAAACGCAGAAAGCGTCCTCCCTTTCCTGTAGGGATACGCAATCGACTCCTTGTTCTCCAGGGTAAGGGGAAAAACCGGCTTGGCAATATTCGGATGATCGAGCGACGAGACAATGTCCATCTCACGCTTGAACCTGATCTTGCGGTCAATACCGCTTTTTTCCCCCCCATGCAGGTCCTTGCGCGATTTAAGAATAAAGTATTCGCCGTTTTCCCTCTGCCGGATAATCGAGACATCACTGTCACTCGAAGAGGAGACCGTCTCAATCGGCTCGTAGGTCGATGGAATGATTTCATTTAACATAATGTATTCAATGACTCGTTTTTTGACGAAATGGTATTACCATTGTATGGTCATCCGAGACGATTTATCAATAAAAACAGTGTAAAATGACGCGACAGATTTATTCAGCTACGGACAGCACAATAATTTGTAGGTGAGGTAAAAAAAAGCCCAACAGATAGTGGTGGGTAATTTATGGATAACTTGTTGATTCTTTGAGGTAACTATACCTTTTCGCGGAGCATGCGCTTGAAAGCTTTCATGAGGTAGGGGGATTTGGCGGCGATGTTTGCATTACCAAAGTCTTGAATAAATTTAACAGCACGAGGTTTAAGTGGGATATTATCATCGGGATCAACAATTACTTCTATAAGAGCGCTCTTATTTTTACCATAATTTTTTATTGCCGATAAAAATCCATTCCTGAGGGAAGGGATATCAGATGCTTTAAAATAATCTATACCAAAAGAAGCGGCCAATTGCGAAACGTCAGGCATTTGAAGGGTGGTGCAAAAATCAAGGTCGTTATATAGTATCTTTTGGGAAAAATCTACCATTCCGTAGCGATTATCACGGATAACGATCCAGATAATTGGTATTTGATACTGACTAGAGGTTACTATTTCCATTCCGTTCATCAACAATGCGCCGTCACCGCAGACCGCGATCGCAATTTTTCCAAAAGCAGCACATTTCGCGCCAATAACTCCCGAAACCCCCTGACCCATTGAATATCCCGTCATATAAGAAGAGTAGCAATGCGCAGGTACCCGAAGATGGCGAAGGCATAGAAAGCTGCTTATTCCGATATCATTAATAACAATCGATTCCTTCGGCAGTGAGTCTGATATTTCCTTGAATATTCGAGCTGATTTCAAGGGTAAGGACGAATCCTGCATGTCCTGCCAGAGCGCCTCATTTTCTTTCATGAACTCCTCGGAAAAGTTTTCTTCGAAAAAACGGCCCGTTTTTAACAATCGTAGTTCTTCATGCAAGTATTCAATCGTTGTTGTTAGGCTGCCGCACGAACTCAGTTTTACCGTGTAGTTTCTCCCAATATCATAGCCGTCGATATCAAGGTGGATTAAATTATCAGCAAACAAATCCGGGTCGAATTTAATAGTAGCATTTTCGCCAAAATCCTCACCTATAGAGATGACACAATCACTTTTTTTTGCGAAAACCTCTGCTGACCGGTGGCCGTAAAGATCAAGTATGCCACCGAAATAAGGGGAATATTCATCGTATAGACCTTTTGCCGCACCGGAAAGAATCACGGGTATTCCGAAGTCGAAACTAATTTTCTGCAGTTGATCGGAAATGTCCGGATACCATGCTCTGTTTCCCACGAAGAACAGCGGCCGTTTCGAATCATGTAGTGTTTTTGCGATTTTTCTAACTTTTATCGGTTCAACCTGTTCTTCATTTATGTTTCGGTACTGTACGGGCAGGACAGGAGAGAAATCAACGGTGAGTTCAAAAAAATTTGTCGGCACGAGCAAGTGCACCGGACCTTTTCTGCCGGTTAAACCAATTCGCAAGAGGTCTCTTACATAAAGAGCGATATTCTGCGGATGCACACAGGTAATGGTCTTTTTCGTCAATACCTTCATTATTCCTGCAATGGGATAAGAATTGCCAAGTCCGCTGTCCTCTTGGAAAGCATTTTTTCCCTGGAGGTCAGTGGCGACAATTGGAGTGAGAATAAAGCAGGGGAGGTTAGCCTTGTAAATTTCCGCGATCCCATTTAACAGATTCATTGCGCCGGGTCCGGCAGTGCCAAGTATCAGCGCCGGTTTTTGAGCGATCCGGGCATAATGTGCAGCCATGAAACCCGCAGAGCTTTCATGCTTGACTGAAATAAATGTAATCGAGGAATTTTTAATCGCATTAAAAAAGGAAAGATAATGCGAGCCACTTATCCCGAACGCATACTTGATGTCTTCAGCTTCAAGGCATTTTATAATAGTCTCTGATACCTTTAGCTCCATTGGGATTAACCCATTAAAAAATCAATTATTTTTGGATGTTTGAAATACGAAATATTTTCAGTACACCATTTATGAAAGTCTTGAATGAAACGCTTATCATTAATTGTTAATTTAATTTTTGACTTAATCTGATCTCCTTTAATCTCATCATAATGACTAGAAAAATCACAACTCTCAACAATTTTGTTTTTCATAACCATCCGAATCAGTTCATTTTTATATACTTTATAACCTATAACATTGAACATTTCCTTTTTAAGACCTAAAAAATAAACAAAGCCATTTATATCTTGCTTTCCGTAGTCTCCCGTTTTCAACCACCTGTTAATAATGGTTTTATTAGTTGCATCGGTATGGTTAAAATATCCCTTCATAACATGATCTCCCCGAATGACGATTTCGCCTTTTTCACCGAAAGGGGCTTCCTGGTTATTTTCATCGAAGATTTTTACTTCGCAACCTTTAATAGGACGGCCAACAGATAGCATTTCGAATGGCTCCTGTTTGAATTGCCAGGTACAAACAGGAGAGGCTTCTGTAAGACCATAACCTTCATGAAGTCGCATTCCAAAACGCTTACCGAATCGTTCTCGAATTGAAAACGGCAATTTATACGCGCCGCTAATAAATGAATACACATGCTTAAAAATGTTTTTATCTCCTTTAATCTTGCTTAATAAGTAATAAACAATAGGAATACTGTATAAGTGTGTTGCTTTATATTTGGAAATCGTACTCACGAGCTGATCTGTATTTCTCAGATCGATAAGCTCGTTGATTAAAAATGCCCCATTGGCAACAAACGGGGTCAGCATACCATTTTGAAAGCCATACAAATGATGTAGCGGTAAAATCGCACAAGATAGTGAATGATTATCTACGTTATTTCCATCTGCAATACTTTCTGCATTTGCACGCAAGTTCCCATGCGTCAGCATCGCCGCTTTCGCATACCCATCCTCTGCGTTGGAATATTTCAACAGGCACACCTCCTCAAGCTGTGCTATCTCTTCCCGGGTCATTTCCGCATCGGTAAGCGTAATCTCCTTTTCGAGATCAAAGGGAATCGTTTCGGGTTGGATTTTTATTATCGCCCCGGGCCTGGTATCCTCGAGCATCTCCTCGTATTCCAGTTTTCCCACCCTGGGGTCCACGAGCAGGGCGGCGCGGCCGGTTTTGGCAATGGCGAGGAATCCGATGACGGTCTTTATATGGCTTGGCGCGAAAAGGTAGACGACCGGGGAGTTTGAGCGGATATGGCGGTCGAGGAACAAGGCGCACTCGTCCACGGCCCGGGTAAGGTAATCGCCGGTAAACACCTGGTCGCGGAAAATAATGCGGTTAAAGCGGATATGGTCGGTCAGCATGTTATGAGGATTCTGTTGCCGCCGGATCAGACGGCCTTTCCGATAGTTCCCGGGCAATGGTCTGTATGATATTGTTCAACGTCGGATTTTCAATGAGTGAAAGGGGGATTTCAACGGCGAATTCGCTCTCCATCCTGGTAACGATGCCGATAAGCGTGATGGAATCGATGGACACGGCATCGAACACCGACGCATCGGGATTGATGCCGGTGATGTCAATCTGGAATTCATTGCTCAGCATTTCTGCAAGTCGAGACTTGATTTCACCGGCAGTCACGGTTGCGGTCCCCTTTGGGCAGAGTGAATCATGAGACGATACGAGAGCGGTATGCGGAAAAGCGCATGTCACCGCGCCATGTCATTCGGTGATAGGTCTCCATGATCAGAATATACTAACATGTTGTCGATTAATTAAACAGTGTTCTTTTTCCCGCGGAATAGGCCGGGGAAATGGAATACCGGTCAAGTTCATCGATAAACGCGCCGATCCTCTGGCACGTGATGCCCCCCCTGCCGTGCGATGGCGGAAGACGGGGATTGAACGCCATGAGTATGCCTTCGGTCATGCAGCCGTAGAGATGGTCGGTTGCTGCAAGGCCGAGATCAAAGCCAGGGTCGAGCCGGCACGGTAATTTCGCAATGCCGCCATGGAAAAGGGTTATGTCGGACCGCGGGACGCCGTTGGTTTTGACATTGAGCGGCGCCGATGCGTCACAGACGATGGTTCCGGCGTTGAAATCCGCGTCGCTGCACAGCGAGGTGTAGGCGCTGGTGACAAACACCACCATGCCGCTTTTCCGTATCGCTGCATGGTTATCAGCGGTAATCTCCATCTCGCACGGAAGCTCGCATCTCCTTTTCAGAATGGTCTGTTCCAGAATACCGGTATTCCGGGCGGTCAGGATGAGCTTTTTCGCCCTGGACCCGAGCCAGAGCGTCACACCGGCGCCGATGTCCCCTGATGCGCCGATAACGGCAATGGTTTCACCTGAAAGCGGTCGGCCGAACCGATGGGCGAGATCCTCAAGCGACCGGACAATGAGCGCAGCGGTGGTGGTGTTTCCGGAGGTCAGGGAGAGACCGTACCTGCGGCTGAGCTCCTCCTCCCTGCCCTGGAGGACAATGGAGGTGAATGCGCCGAGAGCGGCAACGCGGCACCCTTCGGAAGCTGCAATGGCAATGGCGTTTTCCACTTTATTAATGACGGCTGCGAGCCTGATATCCCGCATTTCGGGCAGAAAAGGCACCATTAGGAGAATACCGTGGCCATGGGTCGCGGCATCGAGTGAGACGTTTTCCCAGTCGCACACCTTATAGGACGGCGTCCATTCAAACAGCTTGAGGATAAGCTCGTCGCGGAAGGTTTTTCCGGGCTTAAGAAAGTCGATGTAGGAGCGGAACAGGGGGAGGTCGGTCGGGTGTGCGATCAGGGCGAATTTCGGGCGGGTGAGGTGGGGCATGGATTGAAAATACATTCCGTGTCAGGGTCGGGGAATCTTGGAAGAAAAGGGACGTTCCCGGAGCCGGTTGTTGCCCGGGATCAGGAAGCCGTCTGCTTCCCGAAATGGTCGGCCACCATGCGGTGCTGCTCGTGTGACAGCGGTGTGCTGAAGGTCACGCGGACCAGGTTATTGACCTCGTCACGTATGATCTCCTTGAGCGCTATGGCGGCGCCGCTGGAGAGCGTGGAAAAATCAGGCACCTGCGCGCCCTGTGAGTAAAAACGCATCTCTTTGGCCGTGAGTTCAAGGAGCTGGACCGGCAGTTCCTGTTCGTTGCGGAACACGAGCACGTCGTGCAGGCCGGCAGATCTGGCAATGGGCGTGCGGCCGGCGGACATCAGACTCTCCCTGAGCGCCGTGAGGACCGTTTCCTCAAGCGGCCTTCGGAAGATACAACGGCAGCGGCCGGAGACTTCGTCTTCGTCGATCGTTACGATGTCGAGCATGGCGACGGCAAGCTGAAGGGTGCCCGGCGTTATCTGCTTCGCGGCGGGGCGCACCATCATGCCGCCGGCGGACAGGTTGATGACGGTCAGCTCGTATTCGCTGCCGTTCTGCAGGGCGGTATGGTTCCGATTGATGGCCATGCGGGGGAAGCGGCGTTCGTCGGTTGCCGAGGAGGCGAGCTCTTTTTTGATCGCGCTTACCATTTTTGACATGTTGGTTTCCATTTTTTCGCGCAGCACCGGGCCCAGCACCTCTTCGATGACCGGAATGCCGAGATTGTACTCGATTTCAAAGCAGATGGCGATTCCCGAACCGCTGCTGTCGGTGATTCGCCACTGCCCGTTGATGTTGTCGAAGTCCCCTTCCGTTGATTTGAACGCCAGATGAAAATCGCGGTGATTGAAGAAGTCTTTTTCCACCCAGTAGAGCGGCGCGTCGTCGACCGAAACTTCCCACCTTGAGATCCCGGTTTCTCGGTTCCGCTCGATGATCTCAACCTTGTCGACATTGTCCATGATCAAGGGGTATTTTGAATAGTCGGTGATGATTTTCCATGCCTGTTCCTTGCGTACGCTGCCGGGCAGGAGCGTTTCTGAAAGTACTTTTTCAAAGGCCATGGGGAGGTATCTCCTTTATGTTCGCAGAGGACGAAAACAGACGCGGTGACCGGGATCCGGTATCCGCGAAGAAAGAACAATATAGTAATTGAAGGAGGCCGGTTCAATGGAAAGTTTTCGAGGCCAGCGCTGCGGAGCGAAAAAGGTGTTTTAGGACAAGCCGCTAGCGCCGCCGCCATTTCTTTTGTTGCTTGGGGTGGTGCTTTAAT